>CAIKZE010000156.1 GCA_903831825.1 uncultured Lentisphaeria bacterium
CATGAAGGGATTGAAGTAAAACCCGGGAGCGCCGGTCGCCTGACCGGCTTTAATGAATACAACCTAAATCATTTCGCCTTTGGCGACCAACGTTTCGGCGTTGGATCACGCCCGGCGAGCCGCCGGTGGCGAGTAGTTGGAAACAATTATTTGTTTGCAGGGGAAACCCGGACAGTTCCGGGTTCCCCCTCGCGACCCTCCTCCGGAACTTTTATTGGACGGATAGTAGTACAGAGATTTACCTGCCGAAGGCGTGGCGCGCTGAGTCATTATGGACGATATGGACTGTATGGACAGTATGGACTGACCAAACCGCTCGCTTTTTCCGCTTCCCGCTTAACTATTTTACAAAACGGTCTTTGGAGACGATTTTGATTTTGTCGCGCAAATCGGCGGCGCGTTCAAATTCCAGCGCGGCGGCGGCATCCAGCATTTCCTGTTCCAGTTCACGGACCAAATCCTGGAACTCCTCGGCGGTCAGGTCCTGGCTGTTTCCATATCCGGCAGGCGTTTCGCGCACTCCGAAAACTTTCTCCGCGACATCCTCGTAAGAATGTTTTTTGTCCTTGCCGTCACCGGCGCTGACGGCGTCCATAATGGTAATGCGGTTGGTATTGACAATCGTTGTCGGGGTTACATTATGCTCAATATTGTATTGCTCCTGTTTCTTTCTGCGGGAGTCACTGGTCCTTATCAGCGCCTGGATGCTGGGAGTAATTCTATCGGCATACAGGATAACTCTGCCCTTGGAATTTCGCGCGGCGCGGCCGGCCACCTGAATCAGCGATCTTTCCGAACGCAGAAAGCCTTCTTTATCGGCATCCAGAATGGCGACCAGCGCCACTTCCGGCAGGTCGATGCCTTCCCGCAGCAGGTTGATTCCGATCAGGCAGTCAAAGTCGCCGTTGCGCAATTTTGAGAGCACCCGGACGCGCTCCAGCGCATCCAGTTCCGAATGCAGATAACTGGTTTTCAAGCCAAGGTTATTCAGGTAGTCCGCCAGTCTTTCCGCATTTTTCTTAGTCATCGTCGTCACCAGCACACGTTCGCCGCGCTCGGCCGAAGAGCGTATTTCAGCCATGACGTCGTCAATCTGCCCTTCCAGCGGACGGATCTCAACCATCGGGTCGAGCAGGCCGGTCGGACGAATGATCTGCTCCACCGGTTCCGTGCTATGTTCCATTTCATAATTGCCCGGCGTCGCGGACACAAAAACGAGTTCGCCGTGCAGATTTTCAAACTCGGCAAACGTCAACGGACGGTTATCCAGCGCGGAAGGCAGCCTGAAACCGTAGTCCACCAGCGTTTGTTTGCGGCTGCGGTCCGCCTTGTACATGGCACCCAGTTGCGGTATCGTCACATGGGATTCGTCAACCACCGTAATGAAATCCTTCGGGAAAAAATCGAACAGGCAGTACGGACGGCTTCCGGGCAGGCGTTCGGAAAAATACATCGAGTAGTTTTCAATACCGCTGCAGTAACCGATTTCCCGGATCATTTCCAGATCATAAGTGACCCGCTGATAAATCCGCTGCGCCTCAATCAGGCGGCCTTCGCTTTCAAACCAGGCCACCCGTTCTTTCATTTCCTTGCGAATGCGCTGGATGGAGGTTTCCACCCGGTCCGGGGGCATTACAAAGTGCTTGCAGGGGAACAGCAACGCTTTATCCACGCGGCTTTTAAGTTTTCCGGTGATGCATTCATGTCTGGAAACATTTTCGATCTCATCGCCCCAGAACGTAATCCTGACAAATTCCTGGCGCTGCGGTTCAAACACATCGACGGTATCGCCCTTGACGCGGAACTGCCCTTTTTCCGGGCCTATGTCGTTGCGCTCGTATTGAATTCCGACCAGCAGCCGGAGCAGCTCATTGCGGCTGATATCCTGCCCGGTATGCACATTCACGCACATGCTCTGGTAATCGGCCGGCGCGCCCAACCCGTAAATGCAGGAAACGCTGGCGACAATAATGACGTCCCGGCGTTCCAGCAGCGAGGCGGTAGCGGAAAGCCGCAGCCGTTCGATATTCTCGTTGATGCCGGCATCTTTGGCAATGTAGGTATCGGTCTGCGGAATGTATGATTCCGGCAGATAATAGTCATAATAGCTGATGAAGTATTCCACCGCGTTTTCAGGGAAAAAAGATTTGAACTCGCTGTACAGTTGCGCCGCCAGGGTTTTGTTGTGAGACAGAACCAGCACCGGGCGGTCAAGTTGCGCGATTGCATTGGCCAGCGTGAAAGTTTTGCCGGAGCCGGTGACTCCGAGCAAGGTCTGATATCGTTGATGCTGCTCAAATCCTTTCAACAATCCGGCAATCGCCGCCGGCTGATCCCCGGCCGGACCGAATTCAGAAACGAGTTTGAACAAACCACTCATATTAGTCTCAATTAATTGGGGAATTCAGAATTCAGAATGAAACCCATGTTAAATCCTGAAATGTCTTCCGTCTTCTGTCTTGTATTTATTCTGACTACTGACTACTGACTACTGACTACTGACTACTGACTACTGAATTCCGGCTTTCCGAATTACATCCTCACATCCCCGGATTTTTTCAATTCCCGGTATTCCTGCAAAGTTCTGGAAATGCCTTCATCCAGGGATATTTTAGGCGTAAATCCGATTTTCTTCAATTTGGAAATATCCATACATTTTTTCAGCATGCCGTCCGGTTTGGAAGAATCCCACACGATGCGGCCTTTAAATCCGGCGGCGGCGGCGATTTTCTCCGCCAGTTCGCGGATGGTAATATCACTGCCTGCGCCGACATTGACGAATTCCGGACAATCCCAGTTCTGCATCAGAAAATAAATTGCATCAGCCAGATCGTCAACATGGAGGAACTCGCGCCGGGCAATGCCTGTCCCCCAGACATCCACTTCTTCCCGGCCCTCGTCCGCCGCGTCGGCAAATTTGCGGATAAAAGCCGCCAGCACATGCGAATTGTTCAGATCGTAATGGTCGTTAGTGCCGTAAAGGTTGCACGGCATGATGGAAATGGCATTAAAATCATATTGTTCGGCAAAATACTGACAGAGTTTATAGCCGGCTACTTTGGCGATGGCATACCCTTCATTGGTGGGTTCAAACGGACCATGCAGCAAATACTCTTCTTTGATCGGCTGCGGACATTCGCACGGATAAATGCAGGAGCTGCCCAGAAAACAGAATTTCTTCACATTCGTCTTGAATGATTCGTAAATGACGTTGTTCTGGATTTCCAGGTTTTCCAGCAGAAATTCCGCCTTATGCTGCAAATTGTCCATGATGCCGCCGACTTTGGCTGCCGCCAGGATGACCACATCAGGCTTTTCCCGCTTAAAAAAATCCTCCACGGAAGGCTTGCCGCGAAGGTCAACATCCTGTCTGCCGCGAAGAATAAGGTTATCATAACCTTCTTTACGAAAGCGTCTTACGATTGCCGAACCCACCATTCCGTGATGTCCGGCAATGAAAATCCGATAAGACTTATCCAGCATATCCGTTAATCCTCAGTTATTATTTCTTGTAATTATCCGCGATAATTTTTTCATGCTCGGCTATTTTCATATCGGCATCAACCATCATCTTTACGAGTTCATCGAAAGATACGGACGGCTCCCAGCCGAGTTTTTTCCTGGCTTTGGTGCTGTCGCCCAGCAGCAGTTCAACTTCAGCCGGACGGAAATAAACCGGGTCGATCCTGACAAATTCATTCCAATCCAGATTGAGATATCCGAAAACTTTTTCCAGGAAACACTTTACCGAATAGGTCTCGCCGGTGGCGATAACATAATCATCGGGTTCGTCCTGCTGCAGCATCATCCACATGGCCTTGACATAGTCGCCGGCAAATCCCCAGTCGCGTTTGGCGTCCAGATTGCCGAGGAAAAGATTTTCCTGCAAGCCGAGCTTGATCCTGGTGGCGGCGCGGGTGATTTTACGGGTGACAAAGGTTTCGCCGCGGCGCGGGCTTTCATGATTGAACAGAACGCCGTTAGCGGCGAACATATTGTATGATTCACGGTGATTGACGGTCTGCCAGTAGCCGTAAACCTTGGCGCAGGAATACGGGCTGCGCGGATAAAACGGCGTTGTTTCTTTCTGCGGCGTCTCCATCACTTTGCCGTACATTTCGGAAGACCCGGCCTGATAGAATTTAATTACTTTGCCGGCCCTGGGCATATAATCGCGAATGGCTTCCAGCAGTCTGAGCGTACCGAGCGCGACCACATCCACCGTATATTCGGGTTCTTCAAAGGAGACTTTGACATGCGATTGCGCGCCGAGGTTGTAAACTTCATCGGGGTTTACTTTTTCCATGATATGACGCAGACTGCTGGAGTCGCAAAGATCGCCGTAATGCAGAAACATTTTCGCGCCTTTTTCATGAAAATCCTTGAAATTATGGTCAATCCTGCCGGTATTAAAGCTGCTGGAACGTCTGATTATGCCATGTACTTCATAACCTTTTTCCAGAAGAAAATCTGTCAAATATGATCCGTCCTGTCCGGTAATCCCTGTAATTAATGCTTTTTTCATCAAAGACCTCTCTTTTAAAATAAAGTAATAACCTCTATAGTATATAGTCGTTATGACAGATTTCAACTCAAAAATCATGTTTGCAACCATGAAATCTAAGCCAAACTATAATTGTTTCCCGGATGTGGAAACCGCTGACGATGATGGGTTTCTGGGATATTCGCTGGATATCAGGACGGAAATGCTGCTGGAAGCCTATACCCGCGCCATTTTTCCGTGGCCGGTGGATGAGAAACATGTGCTCTGGTTTTCCCCGCCGCAACGCGCCGTGCTGTTTTTTGACAAGTTCCGCATTCCGGAAACAACGTTGCGCGAACTTAAAAAGAAAAATTTCACCTTCAGCGTCAACCAGCATTTTGAAGCAGTGATTAAAAACTGTGCAGCTTCCAAACGCAAAGACGGCGGTACCTGGATAACACCGAAAATGATCGAGGCTTATACCAAGTTCCATCAGCAAGGCTATGCCTGGAGTTTTGAAGTCCTTGACGCCGACGGTAAACTGTGCGGCGGACTTTACGGAGTATTGATCGGGCGTTTTTTCGCCGGCGAAAGCATGTTCTACACCGCAAGCGGCGCTTCCAAGTTTGCGCTGATCAACACCGTGGACTGGCTGCAAAAAAATCGCGACTCCGATTGGCTGGACTCGCAAGTAAGCAATCCCTTCATGCAAAGTTTCGGCACCGTGGAAATTCCCCGCCGCGAATACACCAAACTGTTAAAACAAACCCTGACCACCTGAACGGACCGACAAACGCGTAATCAACTGCACTTTGACAGTCACGTTTTCAAGTCGAAATGAGGTGCGCTGGCCGGTTTGGATGATGCGGCAGGAGCTACTTATTGGAAGCTTGGCTCTGATCTCTACACCGCACGTTGACAAATCGTTTTGGACGAAATTCCAAGATCCGTTGCTTTGTAGCGGGATTATTCAAACTTTGCTGCCGGACAAGCCTGCCATCCATATTTGGACACGGACAATTTTTGACAATTTTAAATCCGGAAAAATATTCATCTGCCGGTATTTGCCTTTTGACATATTTAGAAAAAGCGGATATAATCAATAAACGGCGATACGTAGGTTAGCAAAATTTAATGACTATCTGCGATGATGCAGATGAAACAGTTTTTAGGATAATAATTATGGCGAGATGGATTTACGCGGCAGCGCTGTTTACAGCGGCGGTTTCGACGGCTTGGGGAATTGAGTTTGACCATAACAAATGGTCGGGCGGCGGCACTTCTGCTAAAATTTCGATTGTCGCGGAGCCAAACGCGATGGGCGACGAGGCCGGATTTGTATTTACCGCCCAGCCCGCGCCGAAAAAAGAAACTTATGCATCGGCCACTTATTTTTTCAAAAAGCCGGTGGATATCAAAGATTTGAAAAGTGTTGAGTTTTCGGCTAAAGCCGATCATGTTATAAACATCAAGGTGAGTCTGGAGTGCGCAGGCGGTTCACTGAACGGCGTGTGGTGTAAGGAACGCACCGGCAACGAGTTTAAGAAATTCATTTTCGATCGCTCCTATATGAAAACTAAAGACAATCCCGACTTGAGCAAGGTTAAAAGTATAAGTATCGGCTTCGGCGCCTGGGATTTCGACACATCCAAGGAGGGGTTTACTGTAACGGTGGCTGGAATCAAGGTCATTGATTCTCAGGATATGTATATTATTCCGCGTCCTACCGCCGGGGTGACAATTGACGGCTTATACCGCAAAGACTGGGGATATGAGGACAGTCTTTACAATTGGGCCCCGCCGGATTTTATCAAATTGGACCAGGCGAAATTTGTGGTTCCCGGAAGCCATCAGTGGGAAGGCCCGGAGCAGCTTTCCGGACAGTTTGCCCTGATGAAAGACGACGCCAATATTTATTTTCTGGCAATAGTGGCGGACGAGACGCCGGCAGGCGGCATTAACATCGACTCCTGGAAGAATGATTCGATAGAACTGTTTTTAGCCACCGGAGTGAAGAAAAAAGAATTAAACTATAATGCCGATTCCGGCAGGGTCACACAAATAATTTTTGACTGCGGAGCAAATATCAATCCGCCGCTGATGCTGATTAAAGGCGCGAAAGCTGATGTAAAAATTGAGTCGAAACTGATTAGAAACAGCTTATTGGTCAATGGCAGGCAAACCAGCGGTTACGTTCTGGAGGCGGCCATTCCGGTCAGCGTGTTTCCCGGCTGGAATCCGGAAAAAGGTCAGTTGGTTGCTTATGATATCAAGCTGAACGACAGCACCGGCTTGAGTCTGATTGCCACTCCGGACAACCTGAAGCCTTACGCCGGCTTCAAGAATTTCAGGAAGGGGTATCTGGAGTTTGCCGCCGACGAAAAAACGAACGATTTTACTTTCGGTAATCCGGCGGCAGATATATTCTGGCCGGAAAAATATACCGGCGGTAAAAAAATAAAAATATGGGATGATGCTCAGGCTTTCCGTCAAAATGTCAGTTCCACCACTGCCCGGATTTATTTGAACTCGCTATGGGCAGTGCAAGGGGTGGATAACGAAAGTACCCCGCCAAGTCAGGATAAATGGTTTTATGTCCCGTTGCCGATGGGAATCGGCTGGTACACTCCGGTGTTTAAACCTGACCTGAAAAACTCCGGGCAGTTGTCAAATAGAGAAGGCAGTCATGTGGATTTCGGCGGCGACAAAAAGTCATTTTTCTGGTATGAGCGCACATTTGTGCCGGACACTTCGCTGCAGGGTAAAAACGTCCGGTTGAATTTGGAGTACGTATCCAAGGAAGCGGCAGTGTATTTGAACGGTAAACTTATTGGCACGTTCACGCCTACAAACACAGCACTGGATGTAACCTCGCAACTGGAATACGGCAAACCCAATCGTCTTGATTTATTGTTGTTTACCGCAGTTTATCCCAGCATCACCATCGGCAACGGGGTCGGAATTGTCGGCGACATTTATCTGGAGGCGTTTGCGCAGCGTCCGGTGATCAAGGATATCTGGGTGGAAAAAGCAGACGGCATTGACGGAACGTTTGATGTGGTGGTGGAGTCAGCGCTTTCTCAAGGTACGGTATCATGCGCAATTCTGGACCGGTCCGGCCGGACTGTTGCAACTGCGGAAAAGGCGGTCAGCGATAACGGTATTACTGAAATTGCCGGCGTATGCAAGGATTTTAAGCCCTGGTCTCCTGAAAATCCTGAAATGTATACGATGAAAGTCAAAATCATGGCAGACGCCAATACTGTTCAGGAAAAAAGTGTTGACTTCGGGTTCCGGCGGTTCGAGATCAAGGACGGACACTTCCTGGTCAATAATAAAATTGTCCGGATGCGGGCTGGATTTGCCGCTAATCAATCCGGCGTATACGATCCTGAGCGGCTGGAATACTTGAAAAAGTTCGGTTACAATTTTATTTATCTGCATTCAATGAGCAGAGGCTATAATGACGCCTTATATGATTTGCTGGACCGTCACGGCTTCCTGGCGCTGGCGCCGATCAACCATGCGTTTCCGGACAAGGACACTGTCGCGGAAATCCGGCGCTTCAGGAATCATCCGTCGGTGATCGGTTACGTCAGCGATCCATACGGTCAGCTTGATCTCAATGGCTTTGGTCATAACCCGTTTGCCATGGATGATGATTACATGCCGGAGAGCCAGGAAGGTTTAGTCATCTATGCTTTTCTGAAAAGGCGGCTAGAGCTCTTTCATTCGGTTGATCCTACCCGTCCCTATATTTCTCAGGGAACCGGCAATCTGCCCGGTTCGATGAAGAATAGCCATCAATACCCCTGTAACGAATTGAACCTTATCGACCGCGTTATGTATTACGCCCCCTGGGCGGAACGGCAGGAAAAGAAATTGCCGCACTTTATTTATGAGGCCGGCACCATCAATCTGATATCGATGGATTCCACTCATTCTTCTGACAAGTTTCCGGTGGATAACGGTACTATGGTGAATCGTCTGCTGGTGCATGAGATCGGCGCCCGTTATCTGGGGAATCGGGTTTTTGACAACTGGATGCAGTGGAGTGCGATATTCCAGCAGTGGTCGCTGCGCGGTTTCAGGACAGTCGGGCTTGATGGTTTTACCGCCTGGGTGGATGATGAAATATACCTGGCCCCGGCCAATACGCCGCAATCGCAGGACATCAAGGATAACCGCCAGCTTTCCTATAAATATTTCATGCTGCCGTACACTCAGGTAATCGAGGACAACTGGATGCGGATAAACAGTTCGCATTACCAGCGCCGGGCTATTGCCCGCTGGCAGTGGCCGGAACGATACGGGCAGGGTAAAATCACTCCTGTCGCCTCGGAGTTTACCGCCGGCTATGAGAATGAAATGCAGCCGTTTTTCGCTTATATCGGCGGTGAAAGCGGTCATGTTTTTGCGCAGTACCATAATTATTACGGCGGGGATGCCGTCAACAAGCAAATAGTGGCAATCAATGACACGGAAAATGCCGTGACGCAAAGTTTTGAACTGTCGTTTGAAGTTGATGGACGCAATGTCAAAAAAGAAACCGTCCGGCTTGATATTTCGCAGGGCGGGATCGTGCAGCGTCCGTTTGAATTTACCTTGCCGGAAGTCACGGTTAAAACTTCTGCCGCGATCCGGATGTCATACCGGGATAAGGACGGCAAAGCGCGCGGCGATGTTTTTAACGTCACTATTTTCCCGCGCCTGAATATTTCTTTCAGCGCCGCCTATGCCGCGCTGAACCTGACGCCATGGCAGGCGGAACATCCGGAGGTGAAAATCGGCGTGGTCTCGGCTGTGGACAGCCAGTCGCTGACGGCCAAGACCGGTTTGAAGTTCAGTCCGGTTGACTTACGGCAGACGATTCCGGAGAATATCCAACTGCTGATCGTGGAGCGTGGAGCATTGAGTCGGCAGCTAAACAGTGAAGCTATTAAGAATTTTATCGATCGCGGCGGCAGAGCGCTGATTTTCGAGCAGACGGAGTCAGGGTTGCTGGACTGGAGACTGCGCGAACGCCGGATTGAACATCTGTTCATCGCGGATAAAATGCATCCGGCAGTCGCCGGACTTGAGGATTCGGATTTGGCATATCTGCGCGGACGGGCAGGCACGGTGCCGTCGGAAAAACGCCCGTCGAAACATTATCGCCATAACCAGGGGGCGGCGCTGGAGACTCCGCATTTGACCAATGAGGGTATTGCCGCCGCGTATGTAATGGACAAGCCTTGCTATGGCAGTTTTACTCCGATTCTCGCCTGTGGTTATGATTTGGAAGAAACCGCATTGCTGGAAATGCGTTCCGGCAGCGGTAAGGCGGTTTTTTGTCAGGTGGATGTTGCCGACCGTTACGGGCTGGACCCCGCCGCCACCCGGCTGGTCAACAATCTGCTGCTGTATATGCTCAATGATAAACCGGCAGCCATGCTTTCGTCCGTCAAATACTTTGGTGGAAATAATGGTTTGAAATTCCTGGCGCGGCTGGGTATTGATGCAAAAGGCGGAGCGGTGGCGGAAGTTGCGGTAATCGGCGACAATGCTGCGGTTACCGAGTCGGAACTGGCGGCGTTCAAGTCCGTCGTAATCCTGCCGTTTTCCAATTTCATGCCTTCCGGCATTGCCGTTAAAAAGGTACGCATCCAGATACTTACTTATCCGCATTTCCGGAAAACTAGTTACTATCAGTTATTTTTGCAGAAAAGCCTGCTGCCCGGAGCGGACAGACTCGGTGACGCGGTTTCCCCGTTGTTTGCCGGGCTTACCGACACGGACTTTTATTTCTTTGAAAACCCGGAACTCCGGTCGTTCAGCCTGAATAAGACTGCGTCTGGCATAAGCAAGGAATGGGCTTCCGCATATGGCGTTGCCGCCGTATTCAAAAACGGTAACACCAATCTAATCTTGTGCGGAGCGGATCCGTATGTCATTAACAGTGACGAATCCCGCCGCAAAGCCTGGCGTATCTGGGCGGTGATTTTCTCCAATCTTAATTTGCAGAATCGCTTTATCGCGAGTTGGAAGATTCCTCCGCTGGACGTTTCCGAAGGCGACTGGACGTTCCTGACCGATCCCGACGGCAATGGCGAAAAAAACGGTTTCCAGAACGGCCAGTTCGGCAATCGTCAGCCCCGGAGTATTCTTACCGGAAAAATCTGGCAGGAACAGGGTGTGAACGATAAAAATCCGAATATTAACTCCGCGCCGGAATCGGCTTATAACGGCTTCGGCTGGTATTTTCGCCGGGTTGCGCTGCCGGAATCGGTAAAGGGTTTGAAACTGTACTTTGAGATTAACGGCGTCAGGGATATCGCCACTTTCCGCCCCACCGAGAATCAGGCCACGCTTTGGTTGAACGGTAAAAAAATGCCGCCGCCGGTCGAGGTTTATAGCGCTCACGAGGGAGGACGCGGCGCCAGATTGTGGGAACTGCCCGCCGGAGCGGTCAAGCCGGGAGCGGATAATTTCATTGCCGTTCAAATATATAACGGCAGCGGCGTTGGCGGCATTCACCGCAAACCGGTACGCTTTGAAATTGAAGGCCAGAATCAGGAGATGCTGTTCCCATATGAGTTTGTGCGCTCGAAGTACACTAATTACTTCTTCTGGAGCTGGTAAGTTTTAACTACAATTTCGATTTGTCGGCGGAGCCGAATTCCAGCCATACCGTGCGGCTCTGGTAATATTCATCTTCGAGGGTGGTTTGATTGCCGTAGTTGGCAGTTTTAAAAATATTACTTTTGTAACACTTCAAGACACCTGCAACCAGATTGCGGATTGACGGAAAAAACACATAAGTATTGGTTTCGGCGGAGCAATAAAATATTCCGCCTTGCGCTTCGCGTTTCGCCAGGTCGCAGAAATAACCGTCTCCTGAGAGATCTTCGAATATCGGCAGCCACGTTTTCCGGTGCTTTATAAACGAATTGAGAAAAACTCTCCGCGCCCGGTTCTGGTCGTTATTTTTCCGCCACAGATCATTTTTTTCCTCGATCGCGTCTTGCAGCGGAATGAATCTATGGCCGGGGATAGGACCGACGCTGCCGGCGCTGCGCTGGCCGTTGTGCCACTGGTAAAGTTTGCGGAGATCCGCTGGAAATTTAACTCCCGCAAGCTGTTCCAGGCGGTCAATCTCGAAGTCATGCAGTCCGGGCAGAAAGCTTTTCAGCGTCTCCGGCGCTTTTGCCTGCATTTCAATTTCCAGTTCTTTCAACAGTTGCTCCATCGGCGTTGTTACTGCTGCCGGCATCGGCGGCGCCGGAGGATAAAGATACTTCTTCATCCCGTAAGGAAACGTCAATATTATTATAAATGCTGAAATAGCCGTAATACAAAAAAACAATATCCAGATAATCCGCTTCTGCATAAATTATGCTCCGTTGTCAATCCCTTAATAGAGCTCTCCCGGCGGGAAAATCAAGCGTTGCCTTGAAGCGTATTTATGAATGATATTTACCGTACCGGACTTGTTTTGAACAAAAAAATCAGTAAATTATGCCGTTTGTGTTGTTGCATTTAATATTAATTTAAGGTTAAGCTGATGGCGGCAGATAATGTCAAGGTGATTTTTTCCGGCGAAGGACTGAAGTTGTCCATCGGCAGTCAGTGTCTGCTGGACGATACCGCGTTGTCGGTGCATGAGGGCGAACGGGTTGGCCTGGTCGGGCGCAATGGTTCCGGCAAGTCCACGCTGCTGCGGATACTGGCGGGAGCTGAGCAGCCGGGCGAAGGTTCGCTGGCGTTTGCGCGTGACTTGCGGGTTGCGTTTCTGCCGCAGGAATTTTCCATTGACGAGCAAATCTCTGTTTATGATAATATCAAAGCCGGCCTGGGCTATTTTGAAGAACTTATTGCCCGTTATGAAAATCTGCCGCCGCATTCCGTCGGACATGAGAAGATCGAGGCGATCATCAACCGTTATAATGCCTGGAACCTGGACCATAAAGTGCGGACGGCCATGGAACGGCTGAACCTGCCGGACGGGGAACGCATCTGCACGTTGCTTTCCGGCGGCGAAAAACGCCGGGTCGCGCTGGGGCGGGCGGTCGTCGGCGAACCGGACCTGCTGCTGCTGGACGAACCCACCAACCATTTGGACACGGACACCGTAATCTGGATCGAAAACTTTCTGGCGGCTTATCGCGGCACCTGTGTTTTTGTCACGCATGACCGTTATTTTCTGGATCGCGTCGCTACCCGGATCATCGAACTGAGCAACGGCAAACTTTATTCCTACGAAGGCAATTACGGCGATTTTATCGAGGCGAAAGCCGAACGTGAATACGCCGAGGATGAACAGGAATCAAAACGCCAGGCATTCCTGCGGTCGGAAATCGAATGGGTCAGGCGTTCGCCCAAGGCCAGATTGAAACGCAATATGGGGCGGGTTAAGCGGTATGACGAAATCGCCTCATCTTCAGCGCCGGTGAAAGAGCGGGACATTGACTTGCTGATTCCTGCCGCCAGCCGTCTGGGCAACAAAACCGTGATTTTGAAAAACGTGACGCTGGCTTACGGCAGCTCCCCGCCGCTTTTTTCCAATTTCAGCTATGAATTTGAACAAGGCATGCGGGTAGGGATTGTCGGACGCAACGGCACCGGCAAAACCAGTCTGCTGAAGCTGATTACCGGCGAAATCCAGCCGACTTCCGGCGAAGTGGAAATTGCCGAAACCGTCGAATTCAACTATGTTGACCAGGGCAGAATGAGCCTGAATCCGCAAAATACGGTGTTCGAGGAGATCGGGGAGGGGAACCAGACCACTTTTGTCGGCAGCGACAAGGTCAGCGTGTGGACCTATCTCCGGCGTTTCCTGTTTTCGGATGAGCGGATCAATACCCGCATTGACCGGTTGTCCGGCGGCGAACGCGCCCGGCTGATGCTGGCTAAAATACTGAAACAAGGCGGTAATTTCCTGATTCTGGACGAACCCACCAATGACCTTGATCTGGCAACCCTGCGGCTGTTGGAGGAGGCGCTGGTGTCCTATACCGGCTGCCTGCTGGTGGTCAGCCACGACCGCTATTTCCTTAACCGCGTTTGCTCGCACATCATCGCGCTGGAAGACGGCGGCGGCATCTCCTCCAATGTCGGCGACTACGACTATTATCTCAGCCGCCGGGTCGCTTCCGCCGCGCAGAAGAAAGACGCGGAAAAAAGCGCATCCTCAAGAGCAGAGTCGGCAGTTGCGGCGAATAAGCCGCGCAAGCTTAAATTCAGTGAAAAACTGGAACTGGAAACGATTGAAGAAAAAATTCTCGAAGCCGAAGCGGAAGCAAGCCGGATTGAAAATCTTTTTGCCTTGCCGGATTTCTTCGAAAAACATGGTTCCCGCAGCGCCGAACTGCATGAAGAACTGAATTCCGCCAAAAAGAAGCTGGAAAAACTATATGCCCGCTGGGAAGAGCTGGAAAAAATCAAACAGTCCGCGGAAGCGAACTGATGAATTGATGAGTTTTACAGTTCTACAGTTTCACAGTTCTACGGTTCTACAGTTTCACAGTTCTACGGTTCTACAGTTTCACTGTCATACTGTAATACCGTAATACCGTAATACTGTCATACTGTTTTACCGTAATACCGTAATACCGTAATACCGTAATACCGTAATACTGTCATACCGTAATACTGTCATACTGTTTTACCGTAATACCGTAATACCGTCATACCGTCATACTGGTATACTGGTATCTTTCGCGTCAGTTTTATGCTGTGTGGTATAAAGTTTCAGGTAAGTTCCGCCCTGCGCCATCAATTCATCATGCGTTCCGCACTGGTCGATCCGCCCCTCGCGCAGCACCACGATTTTGTCGGCGTTGCGGATGGTGGATAACCGGTGCGCGATAATGATGGTGGTGCGTCCCTGCATCATGGTATCAAGCGCCTGCTGCACCAGTTTTTCCGAAACCGTGTCCAGCGCGCTGGTGGCTTCATCCAGAATCAGAATTGCCGGGTCTTTCAAAAGGGCCCGGGCGATTGCCAGCCGCTGCTTCTGTCCGCCGGACATGCTGGCGCCGTTTTCCCCGAGTAAAGTATCATAGCCTTTCTCAAGTTTGTCGGCAAACTCGGCGACATTGGCCTGTTCCGCTGCCCGCATCACTTCTTCTTCGCTGGCGGTGGCTCGCGAGTAAGCAATATTTTCTCGAAGTGTGCCGCTGAACAAAAAAGGTTCCTGCAATACCACGCCGATATTGGCGCGGTACGATTCCTGTGAATATTGACGGATGTCAATGCCGTCCACTTTAATGCAGCCGTTACAAACGTCATAGAAACGCAGCAGCAGGTTGCTGATGGTTGATTTGCCGCATCCGGAAGGTCCGACCAGCGCGATCTTTTCGCCGGGTTTGATTTGAAGTGTCAAATTCCGGATTACCGGCGCATCCCGATAACTGAAAGATACATTCTCAAAACTGATATTTCCCTTAAAACGGCCTGCGGTAATCGGATTGGGGTCATCCTGGATTTCCGGAATGACGCGCAGCAGCTTGACGATGCGTTCCGCTCCGGCCAACCCTTGCGATAAAGTATTGACTTGCGAGGCCAGCGCGGCTATCGGCCCGACCTGCAAGCCGACGTAAGTATAGAATGCCACAAACTCGCCGATGGTGAAATTGGGAGGGCAGACCTCGGTAATGCCGATCCCGATAATTATAAGATAGGTAATCACCGCCAGCGATTCATAAGTCCCTCCGCAAATATTGCCTATCCTGTTGATATTTACCGCAATATCCACCGTCGGGCGCATCGAAGTGAAAAAATGGCGGCGTTCGGTGCGTTCCTTGGAAAATGATTTGACGACCCTTATCCCGTTGATGTTTTCGGCTAAATTGGCGGAGATTTCCGACATCTTTTCCTGCAGCAATAACGATTGCTGGCGCAAATAGCCGTTGAAATAATAAAAATTCACAAAATGCACCGGCAAGGCCAGCATGGCAATCAACGCCATTTTCCAGTCAAGGAGAAAAAGCATTATCGTAACCAGCGCCATCGTAAAAAACTGGTCAACCATCGCGATGCACAAGCCGACCAAACCTTGCAGCAGCGCCACATCGCTGATTACATTGGAGATCAGTTTGCCGGTACGGTATTCTTCATAAAAACGCAGGGATAAACTCTGCAAATGCTTGAATATCCGCTGCCGCACGTCTAGCAGCACCCTGGTAACGGTATAGGTGCCCAGGAAACCGGTAATCATCCGCATGATGAAACGGATAGCGTAAATCAGCACCATGAGCACGCAGATGATGGCAAACAGCTTGTAATCGCGGTTGGGAAAAACCCGGTCTATCGCCACTTGCAGCAGCCGCGGCATGACCAGCGCCAAACTCGAAAACATGATCGAGGTAATCGCGGATAAAACAATCACCCCGCGATATTGTCGCAGCAAGCCGGATATTTTAAATTCAATCATTATTTTGAGCCTTCTTTAAGAAAGCATCATATTCTTTATTTTATAGAAAAACATATTCACCATTTAAAATAGCGATTAAATCAATTTTTCCAAGTAAAAAAACAGATATAATCAGTTTTGTCAGCAGAGCTGCATGATTGGATGTAAGGAGGTGGCCTTTAAGCGATTACAGTATTTATCCATTGGTTTATGAATTATTCCGGTCAGATAAATCTTTACAGAAAAAGGCATGTTTCGAAAGGTAGTTGACACTTTTATGTCATAACGCTCTGATAAAATAAAGTAAAACAGTCAAAACAAGCTCCGGCGGAGCGATGCATAACAAGCTCCGGCGGAGCGATGCATATTGTAGCGCCGGACTTTAGTC
>CAIKZE010000157.1 GCA_903831825.1 uncultured Lentisphaeria bacterium
GACTGATGAGGTAGATGGACTGTGCTGCCCCTGGTTCTGCCGGAGGATTCGATAACATGGGCGATGCAGGTGTTATGTGAGCTTCTGTTTTCATCAAATTCTCATTTTCTGTTATCTGTTCAGGCAGATCATTCGCGGAATCTTTTCCCTCCGGAAGTTCTGGGCAGGCATTTAACGTAATATTTGAATTGTTCATTTTGCTTCTCCTGTTACCGGGATTAAATTGCATCCGGTGTTTTCTGCAACATACTTTTCTATTTCCCTTTGGTCCAGTCTGATTGATCGTTTCCCGACTTGAACTCGACTCAGAAAACCATCCTTTAAAATCCGATCCAAGCTGCGGGTCGAGATGCCCAATATCAGAGCGCCTTTGGCGCGAGATATTAAGGCCGGTGGTTTCGGCGTAGGTTCCTGGTTCGTCTTGGCTGACTTTAAAAGGATGTCCAATTCTTCTTTACAGATTATTCCGGCACTGATAAACGGTTCGGCAATCTTCCGCAATTGAACAATTGTTTTTTCAGATATTTGATGATCCTTCATCATATAACTCCTGTTATTCGCGTTTACTGTTTCAAATTTGAAATTATAGGGTCGGTGGATCAGTGCCTGCCGCGCCCACATGGACGGACAGAGCGAAAATAAGGGTCGGTGGATCAGTGCCTGCCGCGCCCACATGGACGGACAGAGCGAAAATAAGGGTCGGCGGATCAGTGCCTGCCGCGCCCACATGGACGGACAGAGCGAATAAGAAAACTTTCGTCTTTCAACATTAAATCTGCTGAGCAAATTATTTAACAACAACTATCAGGACAGAAGCCTCATGAACGTCACTGATAAATATTAATATAATGGGGGTTTTAAAAAAGTCAATATCAATTTATTTATTTCAGCAAAAAAGAATGAAAATATTTTTTCAAGCTGCTGGGATTATTTAAGAAACCCAGAACGCAAAAACTGCGAACAGGATAAAAGTAAGACCATAAAAATTGTTTTTTTGCATCTGCACAGCCGCAGTGATAATATCTACTTGCCTCAAAGACCAGTTAGCTTATAATTATCTTATGTACCGTTTTTAAGGGAGAAACCAGAAGAAGACGTAACAAGACAGAAGAATCTTGGAATCGTTGTTTTGAGGAGAAAAAGTGGTGCGCCCAGGAGGACTCGAACCTCCGACCCAATGATTAAGAGTCATTTGCTCTACCAACTGAGCTATGGGCGCACATAACAAGTAACTGTTACAGGGTTAGAAATATGCTTGAAAAAAGCAGAAATTCAAATCCAAATCCATAAAAAACTAAAAAAATGTGATTGTTTACGGAGTATTTTCCGCGGAAAGGTACTTAGTTACCTTTTCGTAGAGAATATCTTTCTTGACCGGTTTGGTAATGAAGTCATCCATTCCGGCGCTCATACAGGCCTCGCGGTCTTCTTTCATGGCATTCGCCGTCATTGCGATAATCGGCACGTGGCGGCCGGTTTGCTGCTCAATTTTTCTGATTTCGGCAGTGGCCGCCAAGCCGCCCATCACCGGCATCTGAAGATCCATGAAAATCATGTCGTATTGATTATTCCGATAGGCCTGGATCGCTTCAGCACCGTTTTCGGCCTGAGTCACGACCAGGTCTGATTTTTCAAAGAGTTTCATTACCAGCATGCGGTTGACGCTATTGTCTTCAACCAGCAATACTTTTAAGCCGGGCTTCAGACCGAGAAGCGAAACGGAGCCTGACTTACTGATCATGACTTCAGTCTTCTTGACTCTATATGAGAATGGCAGCGTGAAATAAAACTCGCTGCCGACGCCGGGCTCGCTTTTCAAATTAATGCGTCCGTTCAGTAAATTGATAATTTTGCTGGAAATGCAAAGACCGAGACCGGTGCCGCCGTATTTTCTGGAAACGGAACTGTCTGCCTGCACAAATGCATCAAAAATGACACGTTGTTTTTCATCAGGAATCCCGATGCCGGTATCTTTAACCGAGAAATCAATCCATACTCTATTGCCGTTTTCTTCCTGTTTCTTCAATTTCACTTTCAGCAGAACCGAACCGACAGGAGTGAATTTAATGGCATTGGAAACAAGGTTGATAATGACTTGCATAAGTTTGTTGTAGTCGCCGACAAGGCATTTCGGAATCAGCGGATCAATGTACCAGGAGAACTGGATGCCGGCTTCCTGGGCCCGCAGCAGCAGCGATTTGAGGGACGCAACGCTTACTTCATTAATATCGAATTCATTCTGTTCCAGTTCCAGTCTTCCGGCTTCAATTTTGGACAAGTCCAGGATTTCGTTGATAATTGTCAGCAGCGAGTAGGAAGATCTGAGAACGATCCCGGCCAGTTCCTTGCGTTCGGTTTCAGACTCTGTTTCATTCAGCAGTTCCGTCATGCCGATGATCCCGTTAAGCGGTGTGCGGAGTTCATGGCTCATATTGGCCAGGAAAATGCTTTTTGCGTCATTGGCGGCTTCCGCCTGTTCTTTTGCCTTCTTAAGCTCCTTTTCTATCGCTATTTTAGCGCGAATCTGGTTTTCCAATTCAGCGTTTTTCGTCTCCACAAGCTCTTTTCGCAATTTTTCATCATTGAGCTTGTTTTCCAGAATTTTATTGCGCATGAAATTGTATGCGATGAAAACGATCCCGACCAGAATCACAATCAGGAGAACAAACAGAATCAGCAACAACTGCATATATTGATCGGAAGACAACACTGAACGCTTCGGCAAAAGCGAAACCAGCCGGAAAGGCGTGTAATCCACCGGCAGCTTAATGCCGACATAATTGCCCTGACGGAAATCTTCACCTTCCACCGGCACCAGCACCCCTTTTTTGTCTATATTCAGCGGGATTACCTGGGTTGTGGGCAGTTTGCTCAGAACGTCATTGTCCAGGTCATTTTTGAATCCGGCCCCGACTTTATAGAGCAGGGTATTGCGGTACATCATGCAGTACAGATAATTGGACTTATCCTGAAGCGAAGTTCTGAACAGATTGTCCAAAAATGTTTCCCAGGAGGGGAACGCCACCAGCATTCCGGCGAAATGGTCGGAAATATAACATGGGGCTTTTATTACAATTTCCGGAAGCTCCCCTTGGTTGCCGGCAATCAACTCGATTGATTTTGATTTCCGGGACAGGAGCAGCGGCCAGCTTGAAGCGGGCGGCGATTCCGGCAGCCCGCCGGTATCCGCCACGACATTGGCATTTCTGTCCAGCAGCACCAGCCGGAAATAGATATTTTTATTTTCAATTTTTTCCGAATCCAGAAACCCTCTGAAAAAATTATGCAGGGACTCTATATCTTTCTCAATCGTTCCCAGCGGCGCCCGGACTGTGACATCGCGGAAATAGGTTTCAATCTGTTTATTGGCGGAAAGGCTTTCGATCGAGTTTTTACGCTCAAAGAAGAAATAACTGATAAGCATTGCCTTCTTCTGGTTTTCATCGCGGAATTTTTCCAGAGATTTCTCGCGCATTTCGAAATCGTACAGGTAAATAAATCCGAAGAACAGGATAAAAAAGAAGACCAGCGCCGTCAATGTGACAATTGACACCGTCCTGCCTGCGATTTTAGAAAAAACGCTCATAGAGAATAATTCGATTTATTTACACATTTTTAATTGCAAAGATCAAACCTTTGCATAATATATATATGTTCATTAACAAAAGCAATATCGGCAAGGAAAAGCAGCGTCTATTTGCCGGTTTTATATATAATTGGTTTAAATCATGAAAAAAGACTCATTGACGATAGGTATTCTCGGCGGCATGGGGCCGGCGGCCACAGTTGACATCTTCAGCAAGATTGTCAAGTTTACCCCGGCAGCCACAGATCAGGATCACATCCGTATCATTATTGACAATAATCCCAAAATCCCCAACCGCATAGCGGCATTCTACGGACGGGGCGCGGATCCCATCCCGGCGATGATTGAATCCGCTCAAAGTCTTGAAGCCGCCGGCGCGGATTTCCTTATCATTCCATGCAATACCGCTCATCTTTTCATACATAAGATTGAAAAGCATCTGAAAATACCGTTTCTCAGCATTATTGACGCCAGCGCTGACTTCATTAAACTGAATTATCCGCAGGTGAAAAAAGCCGGCATCCTTGGCACAACTCCAACCGTGGAATCCGGGTTATACCGCAATGTCTTCGCCAAAATGGGCATCGCCCTGGTTTCTCCGGAAACCGAGTTACAGCATAATTCGGTGATGGAGGCGATTTTCGGAATTCAGGGCATTAAGGCGGGGAATACCCTGATTCAGCCTCGGGAACTGCTGATTATAGCGGCGGAACAACTGGCCGCCAAAGGAGCTGAAATCATCCTCATGGCATGCACGGAAATCCCGATTGTATTGAAATCCGGGGATATTGCCGTGCCGCTGGTGGATTTGAACTCAATTCTGGCGATTGCCGCCGTAAGGAAAGCGTTAGGCAGAGAAGACATCCGGCTGGCAGTATAAGAATCTATTTCAGGGTGCGGCGTTTCAGGCAAAAAAAATACTCCCGCATACAAGACACAGGAGTATTTCCGGTAACAAGGTGAAGATCAGACAACAGCCTTATCCCAATCTTTCTTGCTTACGAAAGCGGTGAGATTGCGCTTGTCAGCTGTCTGAGCCTTGAAAGCATACCTTTCATTGCCCTTCTTTCCGTAAGTGACTTTCTTGGTTACGACTGCTTCGACTTTCTTCTTCGCCTTGACGTCATAAAATGAATGTTTCATGGTCCCTCCTCCAAGGGGTTAAGGTTAACGACTGAGAATAAATATAACTACCTTTGCTTGTTTGACAAATGTTTTTTTTCGTTTTTTTTATAAAAAAAGGTATTTTTAGCCTCAAAACACCCTTTTGTTAAGTTGTAAGTGGATTACCACAAGCATTTTATAGAAATATTAAAAATTTTCGATTTTTTTTTGATTTTTGAGCAAAAATTACTTGCGAAAGCCTTTTTTTTGCATTTGAGGAGCCTTTCCGCACAAAGAGAGACTGCATTTCAGAAGTGAAAAACGCGATGCTGATAATCTGGATTGTTCAGACGTTACAGATCCGCATGAATAGTGCCTGACGTATTGAGCATTTCCAGTTCCCGTTTATCCAGCGGTTTCTTATTTTCGATCTCGCGATCCATCCGCTCTCTGGCACGGTCTTTCTGCTGCTCCTCCATGGCTTGTTTCTGGAACTCCTGGAACCGTTCATTTGAAATGAGGAACAATACTTTTATTTTCAATTCAAAATTTTCATGAACAGCTTGTTTCAACGGCACGGTTTTGTCAAAAGAGTCAACATAAATTGGCGAACCGTCTGAACGTACGCCGTTATTTGCCCAGGTGCCGACCACACCGTCATATTCATTGCTGGTGGTGGATATTTTCTGCTCACCGGTCTTTTCACGTTTGAACTCGACAACTTCAATCGCATCCGCGCCGCACTGCCGTGCTTTCTTGAAGAGTTTCTTCTTTATTTCAGCGGGATTGTAGCTGCCGGGAGCATCAATATTGGCGCGCCCGATGACGCGATAGGTATTTTTCGGAACGTCTTCCCTGGAATTATAGAACATGATTTCGGCGTCCGGATTTCTCTGCGTGTATTCCTGTCCCACATAATCTATATTGACGCATCCGGCAAAAAACATCATGCCGGAAAAAGAAAAGACGGTAATCAACAACAATCTGTATGAACTCATAAACTTAAACCTGTATTAAACTGTGACTTTCATGTTATGCGGCGGGCGGTTTATTCAACATGCGCCGCTTTGAAAAGCCTGATTGTCTTCCATTCTTTTTTATTCCCCATCTCGTCCGGCAGCCAATTTTCGTTTTCAGCCTGAAAACGTACTTCCTCATGCTGTTTGGACAGCAGATAGAACGCATTGCCTTCCGGGTCATGGCAGATATAAAAATCCACGCCGATGCGGTGAGCTTTTTCCAGACGGATATGATAGCCGTATTCGTCGAGCCGCGATTTGATTATGTCGATATTTTCAATCTGGCAGCCCCAAACCATATTATCGACTTCGGTGGAGCTTTTACGGTCCACTTTCTCCAGCACCAGGGTAAAACTGCACGGAAGTTTGAACTCAACCCAGAAATTGCTGTCCAGGGCGGGTTCCCCCAAATCCAGGATATCCCGATAAAAAGATCGGCAAATATCAAGGTTTTTCACCTTGATAATAACGACGAAAAGGCTATTTTCCATAATGCAAGTTCCAAATTATGTAAAAACGACAACTGACAGTCAGCTAAAGATATGTCAATAAGTTAAAAGTTCAAGAGAAATTTGAAAATTCGTAAAATTATAGGATAAGGAAATAGTATGAATTACAACACCTATCAAAATCCGTTGACCGGCCGATACGCAAGCAAAGAGATGAGTTTCAACTGGTCTCCCCAGAATAAGCATTCCACCTGGCGCAAGCTCTGGCTGGCGCTGGCCGAGGAGGAAAAAGCCCTGGGCCTGGCGATCACCGGTCAGCAGGTCGCCGAAATGGCCGCCCACCTCGAAGATATTGATTTCGAACTGGCTGAAGCCAAAGAAAAAGAACTCCGCCACGACGTGATGAGCCACATTCACGCGTTCGGCGCTCAATGCCCGTCCGCAATGCCGATAATCCACCTCGGCGCCACCAGTTGCTATGTGACCGACAATACCGAGCTCATCCAGATGCGGGAAGGCATGAAACTGCTGCGCGGCAAACTGCTCCTGGTCATTAAAACCATGGCCGGCGTGGTCGAACAATACAAAGATATGCCGACGCTGGGCTTCACCCACTACCAGCCCGCGCAACTGACCACCGTCGGCAAGCGTTTTGCGCTCTACCTGCAAGACCTGGTCATGGACTATGAACGGCTTGAGCATGAAATCGCCAACCTGCCGTTCCGCAGCGTCAAAGGCACTACCGGCACCCAGGCCAGCTTCCTGGAACTGTTCAACGGCGACCACGAAAAGGTCAAGGAACTGGAACGCCGCGTTGCCGCGAAAATGGGCTTCGACAAGATCATTGACGTCAGCGGCCAGACTTACACCCGGAAGATTGATTATTTCGTGATGACGGTACTCTCCGGCATCGCCCAGTCGGCATACAAGCTGGCGGGCGACATCAGGCTGCTGGCCAATCTCCGCGAAATCGAAGAGCCGTTCGGCAAAAAACAGGTCGGCTCCAGCGCCATGGCTTATAAACGCAATCCGATGCGCAGCGAACGCGTCTGTTCCCTGTCCAGATATGTCATCTCCCTGCCGGCCAACGCGGCCCACACCCACGCCGCGCAGTGGTTTGAACGCACTCTGGATGACTCCGCCATCCGCCGCCTGGTGCTGCCGGAAGGCTTCCTGGCGGTGGACGTGATTCTTTCGCTGCTCAACGACATCTGTTCCGGCATCCAGGTATGGCCGAATGTGATCGCCCGCCGCGTCGCCGCGGAACTGCCGTTCATGGCTACTGAAAACATCATGATGGAAGCGGTGAAAGCCGGCGGCGACCGTCAGGAACTTCATGAGGCGATCCGCACTCATTCCATGGAGGCCGCCAGAAAGATCAAGGAAGAAGGCAAGGAAAACGATCTGCTGGCAAGGCTGAAAGCCGACCCGCTGTTCGCATCGGTCGCCGGGCGCATGGACGAACTGGTCAATCCCAGGGCGTTCATCGGCCGCGCTCCCGAACAAGCCGGTGAGTTCCTCCAGAATAAAGTTTACCCGCTCCTGGAAAAACACGCCGCGGAATTGAACCAGTCCCAATCCGAAAGCGTCTCCGTGTAGGAAGGGGAACAGGGGAAAGCGAGAAAAGCAAGAAAAGCGAGAAAAGCGAGAAAAGCGAGAAAAGCGAGAAAAGCGAGAAAAGCGAGAAAAGCGAGAAAAGCGAGAAAAGCGAGAAAAGCGAGAAAAGCGAGAAAAGCGAGAAAAGCGAGA
>CAIKZE010000158.1 GCA_903831825.1 uncultured Lentisphaeria bacterium
CCGTATCGGACGGTGGCCGGAACATCCCTCTCAGAGAGAGGGCGCTACAACGGAACAGTTCTGCACAATGGGTGTCCAAATTGTCCAAAATGGTTATAAAACTGAAAAACGTTGTGCTGAATGAGACTCCAATGTCTCGGAGTGTATAAATTGAAAGTGGAAAATGAAAAACAAAACAGTAATAGCCTCAAACGGCTCTCTAATTACTCGGAGTGTTCTGTCCAGAATGAACTTAATTTAGAAAAGAGGATTTCTCTGTGTCTCTGTGCCTTTGTGGTTAAAAATGGTTCTGTTCAATGGCTCTCTAATCACTCGGAAATGTTGGAAAATACAAATATGTCATTAATTAACGAAAACCTTAACCGACAGTTGAAGGCGGGGTTGGAAATGTTGTTGGATTTTGAAAGACGTTGTGCTCAAGCACTGTCCAAAATCTCGGAGATGTTGGACAATCTTCGATGGGTTCCCGCTCAGACGGTGTCCAGGATGTCCAAAATGATCCCGCAGGCGCGGGATATTTTATTAAGGCGCGTCTTAACCAGCCATCGGAAACGCGGGCAAAGCATTACTGCATAGGGCTGTCCAAAATGTGCTTTGTTGTAGTGCCGTCCGTCCCGGACGGATGTTTCCGATTCCCCTCTCAGAGAGTGTGCTGCACCGGAACATTGGTTGTCTCCCGCATCTGCGGGATGCCTTTGTGGTTAAAAAAACAGATGTCCAGGATGTCCAAAATGATGATGAGGCAGGTATTTTTAAATTTTTTAAACCCGATGGCGCAATGGGGGGTTGATTTATTGCATAATCTCATGTATTTTAATCGAGTTGGCATATTGTTTTAGTATATACTTTTTATTTATTATACGGAGGTTTTAAGAATGGCCGGAAAAGTCAGGTTCGGGATCATTGGTACCGGCGCAATCGCGGCTTTGCATGCCGAGGCGATAAATGCTTTGGCAAATGCGGAGCTGGTTGCGGTTTATGACAAGGTCACGGAAAGATGTCGTGCATTCGCCGAAAAATACCATGTTCGGGCAGTGGACGATTTCGATGCGTTTTTATCCGATAAAACAATTGATGCCGTTACGGTCGCTACCCCGACCGGTTTTCATGGCGAGGTGGCAATCCCCGCGGCCAGGGCCGGGAAACATGTTCTGTGTGAAAAACCGCTGGATGTCACCCTGGAAAAGGCTGACGCCATTATTAATGAATGCGAAAAGCACGGAGTCGTGCTTTCGGCAGTGTTTCAGTCGCGTTTCGCTAAAAATATTCAGTTGCTCAAAAAGACGGTTGATGAAGGCCGTTTCGGCAAGATTGTACTGGTCAGCACCCAGGTCAAATGGTTCCGTTCGCAGGAATATTATGACAGCGCGGGCTGGCGCGGCACCTGGGCGCTTGACGGCGGCGGCGCGCTGATGAACCAGTCAATTCATACCATCGACCTGCTGTTGTATATCAACGGCGATCCCGATGAAGTTTTTGCTTATACCGGGACTTTGACCCATGACCGGATCGAAGTCGAAGACAATGCCTGCGCCGTGGTCAAATACAAAAACGGTTCAATGGGCGTTATCGAGGCCAGCACGTCCTGCGCTCCGGGCTTTCCGCGCCGGATCGAGGTTTCCGGTTCAAAAGGGACGGTGGTGGTGGAAGACGATCTGATTGTCCGCTGGCAGTTCGTCGATGAACAGCCGGAAGATGCGGCAATCAGATCGAATGGTGCAATTTCCGAAGGCATGAAAGGCGGTTCCGGAGATCCGCTGGCGGGAGTCAGCCATGAAGGCCACCGCCGTCAGCTTGCCGACATGGTCGATGCCATCCTCGCGCACCAAAAACCGTTGTTGTCGGGACGCGAAGGACGCCGCGCGGTTCAACTGATCTGCGGCATCTATGAGTCTGCCCGCACTGGAAAGCCGGTTAAGTTTTAGTCTTCAGCTTTCTTTTGCCTACAATCTAAAATATACCCCGGAGTTTGCCGGGGTTTTCCATTTATTGTGCCTTTCATTTGCCAATAGAGTTTGCCGGGAAGCTTTTATAGAGCTATATTGTAGTGTTATCTTTTAAATAATTTTACAGGAGGGTTGCAACATGGCGCTTAAATTCGCTTTTGCCGGTTTCCGGCATGGACATATTTTCAGTTTGTTGAACAGACTTAAAGAAACTTCGGGCTGCGAGATTGTTGCCGCTTGCGAAGAAGATGCCGCCACGCGTGAAGCAATGGCGAAAAATCCGGATGTGAAGATTACTCATACCAGCATTGACAAGATGCTCAGCGATTCCGGCTGCGACGTTGTTGCCGTCGGTGATTATTACGGCAAACGCGGCTCCATCATCATCAAGGCCCTGACCGCCGGCAAACATGTGATTGGCGACAAGCCGTTATGCACCAGCATTGAAGAACTTGACCAGATAGAAAAATTGGCGAAGAAAAGCAAACTTAAAATCGGGTGTATGCTTGATCTGCGGCAGCAGCCGAATATGGTCGGAGTCAGAAACCTGGTTCAGCGGGGAATGCTTGGCGATATTCACGGCATCAGTTTTGGCGGACAGCATCCGCTGATGCCCGGAACGCGCCCCTCATGGTACTTTGAGAAAACCAAGCATGGCGGAACTATTAATGATATCGCCATACACGGGATTGATATAATCGAATGGATTACCGGCATGGAAGTCACTCACCTCAATGCCGCGCGCTGCTGGAATGCCTTTGCGAAAGACTATCCGCATTTTGAGGATGCCGGACAGTTTATGTTGTCAATGCAGAACGGCTGCGGCATTCTAGGGGATGTTTCATATTTTGCCCCTAATTCCTGCGGATACTCCACTCCGTTTTATTGGGATTTTAAATTCTGGGGCACAAAAGGCGTTATTTCCGCCAATATTGTTGAAAACACATTCAAGGTGGCATTGGCCGGAGACAAGGGCGTCAGCATAATGTCTCCGCCGGCCGAAGTCGGTCCTGACTACCTGGCGCTGTTTATTGACGAAATCAGTGGAAAAGCAGGGGCGCTTAATACTCAGTCAATATTAACCGTATCCAGGAAAACCTTGAGAATACAACAGGCTGCCGACAGAAAAATCAGCGGCATGAAACTGTAATTTACTTTATTGATTCGATAAATTTCAAGATGTCGGCAAAAGCTTCTTTTTGCTGGCGTCTGGTCAAATCATAAAAGAAACCGTGTTCGGCATTAGTGTAAACTTTGCATTCGCAACGCCGTCCCAGCTTTTCCATTTTGTCCTTGAATTCCAGGATGTACCGCAACGGGAACATGTGCTCGTCTTCGGCGTGCAGATGAAATACCGGACAGGTATTTTTGTTGACATAGTTCATGGGCGCGGCTTTCCGGTAAAGTTCCGGTTTTTCTGAATAAGGAACTCCGATTAATTTTTCCATGCTGGTCCATATTGCCGGAAAAATGTCTGCCCATGGCTCAAATAATACCGGAGTTGCCTGCAAGGCGGTCCCGACCGGCCATACCCATTCGTTGTTGAGTTTTCTGCCGTTATATTCCAGTTTTTCGCCGCATTGGCCTGGTTCGGCCAGGCTTACCAGCGCAGTCAGATGCGCTCCCGCCGAAGAGCCGTGGGTGAAAATTTCCAGCGGGCGATTTAATTCCTTCAGTTTACTGACGAAAATATCGTAGGCATGCCGCAGATCGGTAAGCTGATCCCGCAAGTGAATGCTGTCATTGCACAGCCGGTAATCAGTGGAGGCGCAGATATAACCTTCGGCATTGAATCCGCGCATGATTTTGTGGTAGCAGTCCTTTGAACCTCCTCCCCATCCACCGCCGTGAATGAAGAACAGCGAAATATCGCGCGTGACTTTTTCCGGCATGAAAATATCCATTATTCTGCCGGTCTGAATTGGATTATCGAAATAAATTGACTCGTAAGAAAAACTCATAATGATCCTTTAATAATTTGATCTGTTCTGCTCATCCATAAACATATATTGTTTCTACTTCGAATCAAATCAGCTGCCAAAAATAAGAAAAATAATAATAAATACGCTTGAAAGTGATTTTATCACATGTTATTATATAGTAATATACGATAAACGTAAAAATAAAGGATATTTATTATGAAAATCGGATTGCCTGCGGAAATTAAGAGAGAAGAGTATCGGGTAGGGTTAACTCCGGCCAGCGCCAGCGAATACGTCAATTGCGGACATACTGTAATGGTGGAAAGCGGAGCAGGGCAGGGCTCCGGGTTCTCTGATGCGGAATATCGGCAGCACGGTTGTGCTATTGCCGGCAGCCGTCGCCAGTTGTTCGACGATGCGGACATGATAATCAAGGTCAAAGAACCGTTGCCGGAGGAATATGATTTATTTCACGAAGGACAGATATTGTACACCTACCTCCATCTGGCCGCGGACAAGGTATTGACCCAGGCTTTGCTTGACCGGAAAATCTACGGCGTCGCTTATGAAACGGTCACCGAGCATGACGGCTCGCTGCCGCTGTTGATCCCGATGTCACAGATTGCCGGGCGGATGGCAATACAGGAAGGCGCAAAATATCTGGAAAAGACTTTCGGCGGCAGAGGTATTATTCTCGGCGGCGTGCCCGGCATCAAGAAAGGCAAAGTATTGATTCTCGGCGGCGGCATTGCCGGAACTAACGCCTGTAAGATCGCCATCGGCATGGGCGCGGATGTGACCATCATGGATATTTCGGCCAAACGGCTTTCCGAACTGGAAAATATCTTCGACAACTCCGTAAAAACGCTTTATTCCAACTCATATAATATTGATGAAATGATCCGGGAAGCCGACCTGGTGATCGGCGCGGTGCTCATTCCAGGCGCAACGGCGCCGAAACTGGTCAAACGGGAAGATTTGAAAAAGATGAAACACGGCGCGGTGATGGTTGATATCGCCATTGATCAGGGCGGGTGTTTTGAAACCTCCCGTCCGACTTACCACTCCGATCCGATTTTTATTATTGACGGGATAGTTCATTATTGCGTGGCCAACATGCCGGGCGCGGTCGGGCTAAGCTCCACCAGCGCCTTGACCAGCGTCACCAACCGCTACGGCTTGATAATTGCCAATGAAGGCATTGAAAACGCGCTGAAACATCAGCCGATCCGTACCGGCTTGAACTGCATGCCGGGAAAATTAACCAATAAAGCGGTTGCGGAAGCGCATGGGATGAGCTATAATAAGGCATGATGGATGAAATAGATAAAAAAATTGTGGAAATGCTTAACGCCGACGGGCGGATTAACAGTATTGAAATGGCCAGGAAACTGGAAATTTCCGAAGGTACTGTCAGGAATCGCATTAAAAAAATGACTGATGCGAACATCTTGAAAGTGACCGGACTGATTAATCCTGATCTGATGCCGGACAAACAACTGTTTCTGCTGGGGGTTAAAGTCGCGGCCAGCAAAGACCTGACCAAGATTGCCGAAGTGATTTCAACCCTCAAAGGCGTTCTGTCGGTATATATTACGACCGGTCGTTACGACCTGATGGTTGAAGTCTGGCTTCCGGTCAAACACGGCCTGATCGATTTCATCAGCGGCCCCATGGCCGCGATAGACGGAGTCGTTGCCACCGAAAGTTTTCTGGCAATGAAATGTCTGAAAAAGTGGATCCCGGAAAGCGAATAATTCGCCGTCTGCCGGAAAATCATCGGACAAAGCGCCATCCTTTTAAAAAAGCGGGAAATGCTGTGCTCTTTGACTGGTTTCCTGCCGGGTGTACGCAAATTCATTGACGCATAATGCGAATTCAGTCTTTTTTCACTTCCTTGTCCTGAAAGAAAAAAGGAGGCCGAAGCCTCCTTAAAATCAACTTGTACTCCATACTGAATTACAGAGAATCAGTATTCGGATACAGCGCAGAACCGCCGCGGTTCTGATACAGGTACCAATTTACGCCGGAGAAACCGGATACATGGCCGTCCTGGAACAGATAGTTACCGAATTCAGTATGATTCGGTCCGGTAGAAGCGTTGGCTTTTCTGTCAGAGGAAATCGCTGAATCAGCGCGACCAAACTGATCGGAAGAACCTTCCATCATCATGTTGGCAAACGCATAATCGCAATTGGCCAGACAAATCTGCGCGGTGCCGGTACCCTTGGTGGTTGTGGTTGACGGACAGGTGTAAACCGC
>CAIKZE010000159.1 GCA_903831825.1 uncultured Lentisphaeria bacterium
GAAGAAAACTGAAAAAAACTGAAAAAAACTGAAAAAAACTGAAAAAAACGGAAAAAAACGGAAGAAACACCAACAAAAAGCAATTTCGACTCCGGCAAAATTAAATGCTCAAAATCCGGCCAATATTAATGCGCGTTGACAGGCAGTAATAAATAAATAGAAACTAATGTTATTATTAATAAAATTGTAGTCATAATTACTTTTGTTTTTGCTTTTAGTTTCATTAAATAAATAATAAAAGTTAATGGTGCAAAAACGGCTAATCCACACCAAATGATTATATTAATCCATGCCGGTTGATTCATTGGTTGGAATAAAGCAAGCAGAATAAAAGTGCAATATATGACAGTGGAGATAATACATGCTTTCATAAGTACCTAATTTATTAATAGAATGGAACAAACCTTGAAGCCCCGGCGATAAACCGGAGCAATACTGCCTAACTTTGTGGCATAAGCACAGTTCCCTTTGTCTATTTCTCTGTCATTCCTTCTGGAGGAATTTCTTTATATGAAGATTTGATGGGAGTAATCTTATATACTTGCGACTCATTTATCCGGAATTCTAGCGATTTATCTTTTGCAATAGTACATTTATATATCCAATGGATATGCCCCCAAAGACAAGTCCCTGAAAGTTTTTTATCAGGGGATACTTTTGAATTTAAACCCGATAAATCATATTCACAAAGGTACTTCGATTTTGGATAAAAAATCTTAACCTCTGAGATTTTGCTTATATCATAAGAACTTGATTTTCCTTCACAAATCAAAACAATATTTCCGCCTGAATCTGTAATCCATGCTTTACCATCAGTGGCATTGCAAAAAATGATTTCTTCAATAATCGGTTTAGAAATGCTCAAGATGCATCCATTTAATAATATAATAATGGACGAAAGCAATAAGACAAGATAACGTATTTTCATGTTTTCACCTTACGGAGTTGACGGATTATCCCAATCGAAATCCCACGGGTTTATTGGATATAAAGTACCAGTAAATCCAGTCCATATTGTAGAATTAAATGCAGATTTTCCTGAATTTGATTCACATGCATAAATATGAGCGAATCCAATCTTGTATGTTATTTTCAAGTTGGAATATTCAAGCAAATAGTGCTTGTCAGTGCTATTAGCTAAGCCCTTTGTATTGCCATGCCCCCAATAATACGTTCCGTATAATTGTGATTCTGCAACGGCACTATGTAAAAGATTTTGATAATGATGGGAAGCTGTGTTTTCTGAACCATCATATTCATTAACCATGTAGCCTGTTTTTTTTAAATTATCAATATTGCTATTCCAATTTACCCACCAGCGTCCAACTCCGCCGAGCTCTCCCGCCCAGTATGCTATTACAGTATTGGGAATTTGAAATGAGCATTTTGTTTTTAAATCTTTAGCAGATACTTTCGAGCCATCTTTATTTCTTAACCATTTTAGTGCTTCGCTCTCATTTAATTGAACTGATGAGGCAAGTATGCCTATAGTATCTTTCGTTACACTGTCTCTTTCCGCCTTAGCCCTAGCGTCTCCTTGCCTTGAAATTTTCCAAGCCAAACCAAGAAAATCCCATCTGCTTATTGGATTGTTGTTTACAATAGTATATTCCGGTTCAAACTTTTTATTCACAAGCGCATTTAACAATTCTACACTTCCTGTTGCTTGTGCATTTGCTTGAAATCCCGGTTCCTCAATCGGGTCACGAGAAATGAATCTGCCTATTTCCGGATAGTAAGCGGAGTGAAGGCTAGTACCGATGGCAAAAACGCTGAACAAAACAACAAAAAATTTTATTTTTACTCCAAATTTTCTCATTTCATTTTTCTCCTTCTTTTAATTCAGTTCCATATAATTTAGACTGTAAAGTTTTTTGTTCAAGTCGAAATGTCTCTTCTGCGACAATCCGCATGTTTCTTGCGGAAATTATATTTCTCTCAACAGACATCTGTTCATCTTGCCTTCTCTTTGTAAGCTCCAGTTCTTCTTGGCGTACAATCTCCCTTTCGCCTCCGGGTTCACGTCTTAGGCGTTCATATTTTTCTTCTTTCTGGCGTTCCACGATTTCTTTTGGCAATTTCATTTTGGAGACTGAATTATCCGGATTTATTCCCATTAAAGTATTAATCTCTTCCTGAGTAACCGGAGAGCCATTACCTGTTTCCAATTGTGTTTTCCAATTATTCATTTCGTTAATTTTCATCTGATACATGCGCTTTATATGCTCCATTTCCGCCTTATGCACAAAGTATGGTTCATTAAGAGCCGAGCGGTATAAGTTACTACGAACAAATCGAGTATCCCTTTTATCGAATTTCTTCATATCTTCATCGGCTAATTGCTTGTTTGTTTCCAATGTAAGAAGGCTCTGCGCAGAATCAATTAACCCAATGCTTTCCGTTTGTTTCTGGCGGTAGGAATTGCTATTGCCCTGCACAATAGACATGTTCTCTTGCATTTTATTGGAATCAATTTTGGCGATATATTCTCTGACATGCGGATGATTCGGCTGGTACTCAAGGATTTTTTCGTAAATTCTTTTAACTTCGTTTTTCTGACCTACAGCTTGTAATACTCCGGCACGGATTTCAAGAAAAACAATATATTCTTCTAACGAAGACAGGGATTTAAGATAATATTGGTATTTGTCTTCTTCAGGAGTAATATCAAAAGGCCACTTTTTATAGAACTCATCCGGCTTGACAGATAACCCAGGAGCCGTTCCCTCAAGGTTTATTCGTTCTTTATTGTCTTCCCATCGCAAAAAAAGATGACATTTCGTACTGACAAGTTTCAAGGGGTAGCCTAACAATCTGCCTACCGTCAGATAAAGCACCGGCATTGAGGCACATGTTCCTTCATTCTTGCCAGTCAGCAATCCATGCAGAAAAACATTTCTTGAATCATCTGTAAAAGGTTTTCTCAAATCTTCTAATTTTAAACCGTCTTTGGGTATCAAATCAGGATTGTATTTTACGCCAAAATCCTGCTGGAGAACTGTCACCAGCAATGCCATCCTGAAATAAGCTTCTGAATTGTAATATTCCTTGGGATTTTCTTTAAACTTATGAAGGTTCCGGTCTGTCTCGTGCTTGACCCATTCAGCCCATTTTTGAAGAGTATTCAGGCACTTATCAATATCAAGGTCTTCCGCTCCTTTCAGTCCTTTAGCACACAGTAAATTCAGCTTTGCTGCTTGCAGTGGGTCGTTTAATTCCGAGGGCGGTACGAAATTTGTTTCGATAGAAACATCAACAGGTTTGGCAAACCCACTTTTATTCTCTTTGGGTAAGCCAACCAGAGGAAGCTGCAAGGATGATTTGGGGTTAGAAGCTGTTTGCGATTCAGCAACAACATCGCTAACAGAAAAAAATATAGTACCTAAAGCAATTACAGTCCAAACCGTTTTCCTGCGAAACAAACTGTTCGTAATACTTTTGTCTTGTACGGTAAAATTACCACGATTATTTTCACTTGCACGTCTAACAGACTTGCAGCGTTTCCCCTTACCCATAGCAACTCCCTGAAATATTTGGCAACTCCGATAAATATAATGAACAAAAATTAAAGTTCAAAGACTTTTTGTCACTGGACGCTTTAAAAATGTCTTTTTAAAATTAATTTCATCAACCTAAATGAATCATCCAGAACCCCCAATACACGCATTCCCGGACACGTCAAGCCTCTGACAAGCACTCAGACAAGTTAAAGGCGAGGGCCGGGGCCGAGCAGGGGCATTGTCTCTGTTTGAAAAGAAAAGCCTTGCCGATCCGCTGCAGCGGATCGGCAAGGCTTCGGGCTTTACTGTATTTGTTAAAAGTACCTATTGTTCGCTAATTGCTTTAATTGCATTTTTGGCTCTCTCATTACCCTGCTTTGCTGATTTTTGCAACCATTGTACCGCTTCGTCCGGTTTTTTAGCCATTAATAACCAAAAACCAACTTTATATTGTGCCTCATCGTTTCCTTGTAATGCAGCCTTGAAATACCATGTTAATGCTTCCTTAAAATCTTTATCCACGCCATCACCGTATTCATAACAAACTCCAAGATTAAGTTGTGCTTCTTTACACCCCTGCTCAGCTCCCCTACGATACCATTTGACGGCTTCTGCATAGTTTTGTACTACACCATTACCGTTTGCATAACAAACCCCAAGGCAAAACTGTGCTTTTGCGTTTCCAAGATTTGCTGATTTACGATACCATTTCACGGCTTCAATAAGGTTTTTTTCCACACCATTATTGCCGTATTCATAACTAAGCCCAAGATTAAACTGTGCCTCTGAATCATTATTTTCTGCACGTTCTCGCAAAGATGTACTATAAGCAGCGAACAATGGTTGAGAAGACAGCACGGCAACGAATAGCACTACTACAATGACAACGCCTCGAAATTTCATAACACTTCTCCTTTTTTTACGTTTAACAATCTTGTCAGTTATCAATTAACCAAACTAATCTTCCATCCCTTTTCGGTTTTACTCAGCAAGAAACTCCAAGTCTTTCTGATTGGCGTTCCATTTTTTGTGCTGGATTCAATACGAACCTTCGCAGTTGCGAGCTTGCCACCATTTGTTGACATTTCCAGAATCTTCCAACTAGTTGGCGAGTAAAACCTCGCTACCAAAATAGGGTTATTAGCGTTTTCACAGTATCTTTCGCCTTGATAACCCTTTTCTTGTTCCTCCATAAAACCGTTTATGCACTTGCTGATTTCATCCTTTGCTGCATCTCGGTTTTCTGTATCAGCAAACAATGACTGGGAAAACAACACAGAAACGAATAACCCGACTACTACTGCGACACTTCTCAACTTCATATTCTCATCTCCTTTTTTGTTTTAAAATTACCACTTCGACTCAAACGCAATTTTCTATGTCGTTAAATCTCCTCTTCTGTTTTAAGTTTAAATATTCGGGTTGGATTATCGTAAAACAGACGTTGGATTGCGGATAAAAAAGAGGGCGTTCAAATCACACTCGGACTAGGTACAGCCATGCACCCAACGAAGAATGTGAAAGAACGCCCAAAATGGAGCATACTTTCAACATAGTTTCTTCGTTTAAAATTGGCTGTTTTAGTCCGAAACGTCTGTTGAAAGTCAAAATTAATGACTATCTAAATTTTAAATTTTTGTTTTCTAGTTCAGTTAAAAAATCCTTTATTGTTTAGTTTATTTGGAAGCAATATTTTCTAACTTCCATTTATTATATCGTTTAATTTTTTGAAAGCAAATTTTTTGCTACTTGGCTTTACGAAATATTCCCTCGTTAAATGGCTCTGAAGAACATCGTATCGGAATTTTGTTATCGCAAAACACCTTGGGGAGCAGTTCGAGATTAAGCTCTGTTAGATACCTGTCATGTATTCCAATAAAGGTCTTATTATTTCTCAAAATCTCCTCTTTCTTTTTAATCGCCTCCACAACTGGATACCCAAAGTAATGCTTCAGAACGACGCACAGTTTAAGGGATTGCGCAGTGTCTTCCAGTCGAGGTAACGACTTGAACGGAATAGGGGCATTATCATCATGTTCTGGCGTGATGGGATAGTCATTCAGGATATACATAATCTGTGGCTCGTTCAGTCCTGAATATGGGGTCAATTCAGGATACCATCGCAGTAATTCCTCAGTCTCAATATGGTCGAAATCACCAAATGGACATTTATCTGCAAATTTAGTTGTGAACGCAAAGAGTCTTTTCCAATCGGAGAACCTCAGCTTACTCCATTCACAGCATTTTGCAAGTTGTGGCTTGCTGGCTAGGAGCATTCCCCAATCCGTGCCAGTCAGGGACTCACAATCCAAATATTTAAGGAACTTCTCTCCATCGCCATCCCACATCACATAGGACAGTTGGTCGTGCTGAGTCATCTTTTTGAATTCTTCGATATTCATGGTTTTCTTCCTCCTTATTACAATCAATGATTAATAACCGTTCTGCCGGTCTTCTTACAATCCTCACAATCGCAGACAGTCCATCTGGCTTCTTCATCAGCTCCCATCAGACAAGAGGTATCTTTGCCTGTGACATGACATTCTTCGACTGCGCTATGAACAAACGCTCTGAAACTCTTAAACGCATCAGCTTCATTCTCGAAGACCTGATAGGTCTCATGGCTGAACCAAATCAGATGCCATTCAGCCATCCGGTCTATCTCAAGTTCGAGTAGAGTAATTTTACCTTCTACCTCTGGATACTCTTTCATAAACGGTTCCATTAACTCATTTATCAGAGCCGCACATTCTTCATCTGTCAGTTTTTGCTTACGCATCGTCTCCGCAAACATAATGCTCTTTTTCTCACCATTCTCTTCATAAGAGACAATGAACTGATAAACCGGAAACAAATTTTTCACTTCATCCATTTCTAAATATTCCTTTTTAAAATTTCACTACTAGTTTGTCTGCCGATCCGATGCCGCGGCATCGGCATCGGCATCGGCATCGGCAAACCCAAACTCATATTTTTCCCGAAATTGTCCAAAACAATATGACGGCAATTTGAGAAAACTCTGAAGCGGAACAACATTTTCAAAAGCCTACACTTCAAAAAATATTAAAATAAAATTCGACATTCTTAATCAATGGGAAGACTGGTAGGAATACCCATGATTTCGATTATTAAGAGGGTTCATTGCGTTTTGTTATATTCTACCGTCATTGATACAGTCCGGAAAGTTGACAGCGTTAAAATGCAAGAGACATCACAGCTAATTTTTTGGAATAACTTCTTGTCAGAATTTTGCATAGCGCACCCCAAAAGAGTCATTCAATGTTTACATTGGTTCCAATTAGTTTTTGACAGAATCTTTTACCTTAATCATTAGTTTACCAGCCCCTGATGGGGCTGGAGGGAGTGCTGACGCACTCCCAACCGCAAACCGCACACTTTACTTTATTAAAATGTCATTGCTTGTCTCAATTTATATCAAGCACATTAATATAACTAATGACAGTTATGACAGTTTTATTCAATTACTATTTATATTATTCTATCCTCTTATTAATATTTTTTTAACTATTTTCATAGAAGTGTCACAAGTGTCATTAAACTTATAAACCACTTCTATTCAAGTATTAAGATAGTGACGGTTAATAATAAATATGATGACAGATTGAAGTTACATGGTATAGTGGCTAGTGAATACGGTCGAGGCTCGTCTTTGACGAGCCGAAGAAGACCATTTCAGGGGTTGCCCTGAAATGGTCTAAAAACTAATGAAATGAAAGAAATGTGTCACAACTGTCATAACTATATTTTACTCCTAATTTTATAATCCAAGTTTTATCTTGGCGAGATAACTTTTCAGTTATGGTGTCCCTCTAGTGTTTCCACCGAACGGACACGATAAATGAATAGCATTTTCCCGTATCAGTTCCAAAGTTTTAAAACGTCCTTGGGACAAATTCCATGACCCAAGGTCAGCTTTGATTTTCATTGCAGGAAATCTCCTGTCGTTCATCCTACCTTATCGTAAGCGACAGGATATAACGGACGGTTTCCCCACGCATCCCCTGATCCGCCCGCTCTGCGGGCGAATCAGGGCGTAGATTCCTTATGCCGTTGGAACAGTTATGACAAAACCTCTTTCCCCCGGTTTTCTTCTATCGTCAAAACCATATCTATTAAGCTCAACCCACTTTTTCAAATTCATCTTCAATTTTTTGGGTTTCGTAGCATCGTCTAGAGTGCTTTCCCGATAAGCATTAAAGAAATCATTATTTGAAAATTGTTTTCCTGGAAAATCGGCATTATGCTTCGTCCATTCTATCATAAAATCGGCAAACGCCTCTCCAAGTTCTAAAATTAAGCTCTTCTGTAGTGAGTTAATTCTTTCTGCTTCAATGATTCCTACAGCCAAGTAAAGCTGAACGCATTCAACCATGAAGTTGTCAAACCTGTTCCATTCAACCTCATCCCATTCCTTGAAGAGTTCGTGTCCAAACTCATCTATTGGACGATAAGTTTCTGAAAAATGATTATACAACTCATATTCAGCTTTGCGCCGGTTATGGCTCGAACTATTTCCTCCCACATAAAAGTTGGTGGTTATAGCTATCTTGGGCGATTCAGCAAATGGAATATTAATCCGGTTTCTTCCCTTATTTTCAACTTCCAAATCTCCTGAAAGAGAATTGAAAAGTTGTCCAAAATCAAAGTCCTCTCCGGCATCTTCGATATGAATAATATCCGATTCAGGTCTTACTCCTTGAAACAAGAAACGATTACTTTCTCTCGTTCTGAAGTCCAGGTTCTGAACCTCTCTGATATGCCCAAGGGCTTGTAGAAGTATTCCCTTGCAAGTGCCACCGGATTCCTTTTTCAAGCTCTCGTCGGTAAGGATGAGTGCTTTCACGTTGGATAGGCATTTATGACGGGACAGCATGTATCCAAGCGCAGATTTCAATGCTCTAATCCTTTTTGTATCATTACCGCAAATGAGAGATATGAACTTGCTAAATTCACCATCAGAATCCATTTTAACATATTTCCTTTTAAGCATGGAATCTGTATAAATGAACGAGTCCAGTTGGAAGTAGTCTTTCAATTCCGCAGAGCCTTTTGTAATCTCTAAAAATCCGTTTTGATAGTAGAAAAACGCTTCATTTTGGGCATCTGTGTGTAGCGCAGGATTTATCATAGGCAAGTGGAGTAATAAACTCCTGTCTATTCTTTTCCCATTCGCCAAGAGAGCGTCATAATCATTGGGGAAAAACTGTTCAACAAATTTATTAAATTTGATTTTGACATCTTCCACGTCATGATGTGCTATTATATTATCAGCTACAAACGCATATTCAGTTGTCTCGCATTCATTTTTGATAACTCTTACGCCCATCTTTTCCAGACACGCCAAAGTACCTTTCAGGTCTATTGACTTTTTGCCGTTATGAGTTTTGAATGGTTGAGACTTATAGTTGAAACTCCTTTCCTGAAGCCTCTTTAACATTCCTTCGCCATGCGTGGCTTCAAGTATTGACATTACGTTTTGTTCCGCATCGCTGTAGACCATTAGGTCATCTACGTGCTTAGCAATCAACTCAATGTCGCTACTCGTTTTTTTCTTGTCGAAACCCCAATAATAATACCGGTCTCCACTGGGGTAAGATTTTGTTGCGCTAAAGAATTCTATTTCAAATTCCTTAGCCGTATTCTTACCTTTCGCTTCTTTTACCTTCTGGGATGCGTGTGACCGGTTGTTTGGATTAACAACCCCGATGAACAATATGTTTTTCATATTTGTCTTGCTCCATTTTAGTTTTTGTCTTGCAATTCTGATAATAATTGGTGGAAGGAGTATTTGGGCAAGACTTCCAAATACCCTTTGTCGGGAATGACCCTATCCTATTTATCTTACCTAGCTCGTAAACTTTTCATCCGTTAAAATCTTAGTTTTTGAAATTATTTTTTACTTTTTTTATAATAAACATAAAATGGGGAAATTTGAACAGGGTTGGCAAAGACAGGATATTTGAAAAGTAATGCTATTGGGTGAGCCGCTATTTTCTTAATTTAAAAAATCACTCGTTTACTTAGCTTAAAATACATTACCGGTTCAAATTCACTCACTTCATTTACATTCATTTTTGGGGGTGTTTTCGGAATTACGCATGTTTTTTAATGGCGTGGAATTATGAGAAAAACTTAGTTATTGCCGGACGGAAAATTTTTAAATGGACGATTTGGGAAAACGTTGAAATATAAGCCTATAAAGAACATTGCTTAATAAGCTTATATTATATAGACAACAAAGAAATGTCTAATCACGCAGTGGCAAGTAATGCAAGTAACTGGTCTTTGTTGGCTTTGCTGATTCTTATTCTTTTTATCAGTTCTATGGCTTTGCTGACTCGCTCTGACAGGTTTTCCGGCTCTGTTGCCTTTATATCAATAGTATCTGAATCGAGTTGTTTCATAAAGCCAGGGAACAACTGCATTTTGCTGTATTTTGCCTGTCTGTCGGCATGTGCGGAATAGTGGGATGTCATTTTACTGTCCATGTGTCCGACTATGCTTTGAACTATAACAAGCGGTATATTATTAACCCCTGCCAGATAACAAAAAGTATGCCGTAATGAATGCACGTCTTTAACAGATACAACCCTGTCACGCCCTTCTACTTTTTTAGTGGTTTTAATGCCTAATGATTCAAGAAAATTCTTAACCCTGTACGATATGCCTCCGCTATTTTCCAGATACATTTGCGCTAACTCCGGGAATACATATTCACTATCACCGCTGAGTAATAATTCAGCTCTTAAAAATTGTTCTAAAGGTTGCATGATTGGGATTTCTACGAGTTTACCAGTTTTCAGTAATTTGCGTTTGATAATCATATTGTCAAAATCAATTTCTGTCTTTCGTAACGTGCAAATATCGCCCTCACGCAAAGCGGTGAATAAACCTGTCATAAATATTCTTTTGGTGAAGCTGTCCCAGTTATTACGAATGAGTTTTAATTCTGATTCAGTAAAAGCCTCTCTTGATTCATAATTGTTATTAAGCTTCTCAATGTTCCTGAATGGGTTTTCAATCAATCCGGCATCCTTGGAAAGCTTATCAAAAACCTCGCATAAAGTTTGCTGAATGACATTGCACGAGGCGTTTGATAGATTCCCTTTTCTTGAGTATTTGCTAGATTTTCCATTTTTGCGGTGATTCTTGAATATTACTTGCTTGTTGAATCTGCCTTTTTCTCTTATCTGTTGGATATACTCTTCAGCATGTTTTTTTTGAACATTCGCAAGATTAAGAACGTCCGGGAAATTGCTTGTCAGGAAGGCAGTAAAATCCCTCCAATATGAACGCTTAAACTTAATTCTATCTGCCGAGGGTTGTTTCTTGCGTGGTTTCTTTAGTGACAACTCATAAGCATTTGACAATGCTATTCTATCACCGCCTTGTAATTCAAGCTTGAAATTCTCAACTATTGCCCTGACTGATTTCTGTACCGTCAAATTCTTTGCAGTTTGTTTTATATTCTTTTCAAATTCTAAAGCTTCATCTTGTTTAAAACAGTTTTCACAAACACCATGATATAATTTTCCTGACTGCATAAAACGATAATGATATTCTTGAGTCAATCCGCTTGAAGTAGGTCGCTTGAATACTGACATTTTACCTCCTAAAGATAATCTGTCAGCATAAAGGTATTTTTAATACTTATTTACACATTTTTGACACATTTATCAAAAACTGTAGATAAACTATGTCCGTGTGAAGGTAGCGCTCTAGCCAATTGAGCTAATCGCCCGTTTCGAATGACTATAAAAATACTTTAATATTCCTGGTTTTCAAGTTCTATTCTCACACATCGTCAGGATAATCTGACGATGATGCATTTACTGCTGGGTGACACCGGTGAGAGGGACGAATCTTACCCCGATGGTTTCTCTGATTTTAAACTTCTCGCCTTCGCGGACAACTACCGAAAGCGACTGCACTATGGAAGTGCCGCCCAGCGGAATGACCAGGCAGGCGCCTTCTTTAAGCTGCATCATAAGCTGTTCCGGGATTACGCCGGCCGCCGCCGTGACAATGATTCCGTCAAACGGGGCTTCTTCCGGCCAGCCGAGCCCGCCGTCGCCGGTCCGGAAGTGGATATTGCGATACCCCATCGCTTCAAGATTTACTTTGGCGCGTTCCGCCAGCGCGGGGATTATTTCGATAGTATAAACATCCTTGACGATTTCCGCCAGCACCGCCGCCTGGTAGCCGGAACCGGTGCCGATTTCCAGAATGCGTTTAGACGGGTCGGGGTCGAGCAGTTCGGTCATGTAAGCCACGATAAATGGCTGGGAAATGGTCTGTCCATGCCCGATGGGCAGCGGATTGTCGGCATAGGCGACCGGCTGCAGATCATCAGGGACCAGTTTATTTCGTTCCACTTTGCGCATTGCCGCCAGCACCGCCGGATTGGTGATTCCGCGCATTTCAATCTGCGAACTTACCATGATTTCCCGGTTCATAATCGTCCTCCAAATTCAAAAAAATAAACTTAAAAATGGATAAAGCAGATACGTTTCCCTTCAAGTCAGTTCTTCAGTAAATAATGTGCGCTGGGGTAAAATAATCTTCTCCGGAACAAAATCAAACCGGTTGTTGCGGAATCCGTTTGCGGGGTTAAATTATTATGGTTTTTTTATTTAAATTATAGTGTGAAATTTATGCGGCAGAAAACGCTTTCAGCTTTAAAACAATATTTCGGTTTCGACGGTTTTCTGGACAATCAGGAAGAGATCGTCCATCACATCCTTGAAGGCAAGGATTTGTGCGTCATCATGCCGACCGGCGCGGGAAAATCGCTGTGCTATCAACTGCCGATTTTGATGAGACCCGGCTACGGCATCGTCGTCTCGCCGCTCATTTCCCTGATGAAAGACCAGGTGGACGCGCTCCGGGCGAAAGGGGTGCCGGCCGCGTTTGTAAACAGCACCGTGTCGAATATCGAACAGCAGTCCATTCTGCGCGACGCCGCCATCGGCAACATAAAATTGCTCTATGTGGCGCCTGAACGCTTTTATATGAGTTCGTTTCAACAGTTGATGTCGCATTGCCCGCCCGGCATGATGGTGGTGGACGAGGCACACTGCATCAGCCAGTGGGGTCATGATTTCAGGCCTTCCTATTCGCGTCTCGGCGATATGGTTAATGACTACGGAATCGCGCAGGTATGCGCTTTTACCGCCACCGCCACATCAATCGTCAGGGAAGACATCAGAACGCAACTGAAGCGCCCGGAAATGCATTTGCATGTGGCCGGCTTCAAACGCCCGAACCTGGCGTTTACGGTGCTGGAATGCGGCGCCAACAGCCAGAAGAGCCTGGCCCTGGCCAAACTATTGAAAAATCCCAGGCCGACGATAATTTACGCATCCACCAGAAAGGCGGTCGAACAGATTGCGGAAGAATTCAAGCGGTTCGGCTGCATCCCTTACCATGCCGGCATGGGCGACGAAAGCCGGAGCGCTGCCCAGGATAAATTCATGAACGATTCCTGCCCGGTGCTGGTTGCGACCAACGCCTTCGGGATGGGCATTGACCGCCCGGACGTCCGGCGGGTGATTCACTACAATCTCACCGGCTCGCTGGAGGCATATTATCAGGAAGCCGGCCGCGCGGGGCGGGACGGCGAACCGGCGGAATGTACTTTGCTGTATTCATACAGCGACCGCTACGTCCAGGAGTTCCTGATAGATTTGAACAATCCGCCGGAAGAACTGCTGCACGGACTTTATGCCGCGCTGCGCAGAATCGCTCAAAGGGACAAGACGAATATTCTGGAAGTGACGCTGGCGGAATTGGTCTCATCCGTTTCAGTCGCGAAATCCGATACCCAGCTCAGCAGCGCCATGCGGATACTGGAAAAAAACGGCTACATCGAACGCGGGTTCAAGTCTAACAATACCGGCTCCATCCGTTTTACCGGCAAGCTGGACAGTTTAGAAAATAAACATTTCGCGGAGTCCACGCAGCGCTCCCGTTTCATTCACCGCTGCATTAATCATTTCGGCGCGCAGTTATCCGCGCCGATGGCCTGTTCCTACGACCAGCTTGCGTCCGTTGCCGGCTTGACAGTCGAACAGGTCAAACGGGTAGTGCGGGCGCTTGAAGACGAATGCGTGGAATGGACGCCGCCGTTTTCCGGAAGCACCACCGAGCTGCTCCGCCCGGACGAACCCAAACTGGAAATTGATTTTGCCGAGCTGACCAGGAAACGGGAGTTTGAAATTGCCCGGCTGGATGAAGTCATCAGTTATACGAGCAGCCGCAAATGCCGCCAGCAATTTTTGATCTCCTATTTCGGAGAGGATTCCGCCGGCTGGAAATGCGAAAACTGCGACCGCTGTCAGACGGCCGTTCACGTTCCGCGCCGCGAGGCCGGAACGGCGGAAAAGGAAATCGCGAACATAATTCTATCCACGGTGCTGGAGTTCAAGGGGCGGCTGGGCAGAGGCAAAATCAGCCAGGTGCTGGCCGGCGCCAAAAGACTGGAAATTGTTGACTGGGGACTCGACCGCCATCCGCGGTTCGGCGCGCTGAAAGGCATCAGCCAGAACAATATTCTGCTGTTTATGAAATCGCTGGAAAGTCTCGGCTGCATCGGTCAGGCCGGGAACCCGGAATACCCCTGTATTGAAGTCACCCCGCATGGCATGGAAGTGCTTAGCGGCCATGTCTCTGTGATGCTTGATTTTCCGGAAATCGCACAGTCCGCCGAGCAGAAATCAAAGAAATCTTCCGGGAACTCCGGCAAACCGAAACGCTTTAATGATGAGGATGATGACAATTTCAGTTCAAATCACAATGATTTATTTGAAAGACTGCGCGAACTGCGCACCAAAATGGCAGAACAGAAAAAGGTTCCGGCATACCATATCCTGCATGATTCCGTGCTGACCGAGCTGGCGAAAAAGCAGCCGATGACGCTGCTGGAGGCTTCGAATATCAAAGGCATCGGCCCCGCAAAACTTGATACCATTATTCCGAAATTCCTGGGGGCGATCAGCGCCTGGCGGCAAGAGGACGTCATCAAGTTTTGACCGCCAGTACAAGATATTGCGCTTTGAACTTGATTTAACAATATTTCCGGATAAAGTAAAGCTCTCAAGGGGACAATAAATTTAACGGTAGAGATAATGCTTTACAAAAGAATAAAAAAGCGTACTTGGGAAATTCTGAATACTGCCAGGCGTGGTGATTATCCGGCTATTTTTTTCCAATGGTTTATGCTGGCGCTGATTTTATTGAACGTTATTGCGGTCGTTTTAGCCACAGTCCGGTCTATTAATCAGCAGTTCAACCAATTTTTCAACTGGTTCGAGACGTTTTCGGTAATTATCTTCTCGCTGGAATATCTGCTCCGGCTGTGGAGCTGCACTTCGGTTCCCGGCCGCGGTCCGATCTGGGGGCGGATAAAATTTTTATTTTATCCGATGACTGTCATCGATCTGCTGTCGGTGCTGCCGTTTTATCTGCCGCTGTTCGGAATGGATTTGCGCTTTTTGCGAATTCTGCGCATGTTCAGAATTTTCAGGCTCGCCAAGATCGGCCGCTATTACCAGTCGCTAAATCTGATACGCAATGTTTTTAGCGATAAAAAAGACGAAATCGTATTGTCCGCCACGATCATGGGAGTCCTGTTGATTCTATCGGCAAGCTTCCTCTATTATCTGGAAAATGAGGCCCAGCCGAAGGCGTTTTCCAGCATCCCGGCCGCGATGTGGTGGGCCGTCACCGCGCTGACCACTGTCGGCTACGGCGACATCTATCCGATAACGCCGCTGGGGAAATTTGTCGCGTCGCTGATTGCGATCAGCGGCATCGGCATGTTCGCGCTCCCGACCGGCATTATCAGTTCAGGATTTGTCGAAGAGATTCATAAGCACAAAAGAGAACATGCCGAAGCCTCAGAAGAAGTTGACAATAATATTACATGTCCTCATTGCGGCAAACAGTTTAACCATGAAGAAATAAAAAAAGAATAACCGCCTCCGTTTTCAGCGGCGAATGATCGTGCCTTTGAGGCCGCGAACGCGGGTGTCACCGAAAGAGTCGGCGATAGATACCAGTTCACTATCGGTGTAAGTCTTATGCAGCAGCAGATTGTCGTCAATAATCTCGGCGGGATTGAACTGTTGAAGCGTCCATTCTTTCTGTCCAAGCGCGTGCAGTTCCTGCCGCATCGTTTTCAGGTCGTCAACCGAAAGCAGAACTTGATGCACCGTCGTCCGCACATCAATCGTAATCTTTTTTTCGATTGCAAAGCGGATTACGCTGTGGACTTTTTCCGCAAGTTCCGGAATTTTGCAATTAGTGATTTCGCTGTACTTGCCGGATGGAGCTTTATAATCCACGCCCAGGGCATCAATTCCGACTTCCCGGTGGATTTCAAAAACCTTCTCCGGCACGCTGCCGTTGGTATCCAGTTTTATCAGGAAGCCTTTTGCTTTGATTTTCTTCGCAAACGATACCAGGCCGCGGCGCAATGACGGTTCGCCGCCGCTGATGACGACGCCGTCCAGCCGCCCGACCCGCTTGTCCAGAAAAGCTAAAAATTGCTTTTCCGTGATTTCCGGCTGGCTTTCAGGATCAAAAACCAGCGACGGATTGTGGCAGTAAGCACATTTAAAATTACAATTTCCGGCAAAGACGACACAGGACAATTTGCCCGGGAAGTCAATCATGGAAAAAGTGCGCATCCCTCTAATATTCATAACATTTACCAATGTAGATCGTATCTTGCAGACGAAAAAAAATTCTCCTGCCCTGATTAGCGGCAGGAGAATCTGGAAGAGCGTTCTTATGCGCCTGTTTTCTTCAAGCAGGCACAATCAACTTCAAATGTCTTTCTGTCTTTGAACTCTTCCCGCTTGCCTTTGTTCCAGCTTGCAACCGGCCTGAAGTAGCCGACCACTCTGCTGTAAACTTCGGTTTTTACTCCGCATTTTGCCATTTCGCTCTCCTGTTGACCCCGCTTATGCGACTGCCTGTTTTGAACAGCTGCAGCCGGCAACCGCGTAGGTTTTTCTATCTTTAAACTCTTCTTTTTTGCCTTTGTTCCAATTTGCAACCGGTCTGAAATAACCACACACCCTGCTGTACACTTCTGTTTTTGCTCCGCACTTAGCCATCTTCGTTTCTCCTTCTGAATTTTATTGCTGAATCCGATCCGGCCGATTACGGGGTTTGCCGGGCTCCGGCCCTGGAGCGCAACGTCCCCCCCTTCTAACCTGATTCAGACTCAAACCTTATGATTTTTTAACATTTCCGCGACATGGGTGGGATGGGCGGAAAACTCTCTTTAAATTTCTTTCATCTCTTCATAACTAATTCCGGCGCCATGGGTGGGATGGGCAGGAAACAATTAACATAACCTCAGCCGACAACTTTCAGCCCTTCTTCCACCGCTTCCAGCGGACATTCATGGTGTTCGCCCGGAATATAACCATGGACCGGACAAATACTGAATGACGGCGTAATCGTGAAATAGGGGATTTTATAGGTTTCGGCAATTCTTTTAACCAGCGACGCGACCTGCGCGGCGTCTTCAATCCGTTCGCCGATAAACGCATGGAAAACGGTTCCGCCGGTATATTTTTTCTGCAGCGGTTCCTGAAGGTCAAGCGCCTCAAACAGGTCATCGGTGTAGCCGACCGGCAATTGTGAAGAATTAGTATAATAGGGGTTGGCGTCGCCGGCGCAGATGATATCCGGATAGGCTTTGCGGTCAGCGCGCGCCAGACGGAAACTGGTGCCTTCCGCCGGGGTCGCTTCCAGGTTGTAGATATGATTTGTTTCAGACTGGAAATCCGCAATTTTATTGCGCATGAAATCCAAAACCCTGGAGGCGAAATCATTGCCTTCCGGATCAAAAATCGAACATCCGAGGAAGTTCAGACAGGCTTCATTCATCCCCACCAGCCCGATGGTGCTGAAATGGTTCTGCAAGGTGCCGAGATAAGTCTTGGTGTACGGCAGCAGGTCGCCGTCCAGGTGGCGCTGAACTATTTTCCGCTTAATCTCAAGCGAATCTTTCGCCAGTTCCATCAGGTGCGACAGACGGGAGAAAAATTCTTTTTCATCTTTCGAAATATAGCCGAGTCTCGGCATATTGATGGTTACCACGCCGATTGACCCGGTCTGCTCGCCGGCTCCGAAAAGACCGCCGGTTTTGTTCCGCAGTTGCCGGATGTCCATTTGCAGGCGGCAGCACATGCTGCGCACGTCGCCGGGATTCAGATCGCTGTTGATGAAGTTCTGGAAGTAAGGGAGACCGTATTTGCCGGTAACCGCGAACAACAGTTTGGCATTTTCGCTGTTCCAGTCGAAATCGCTGGTAATATTGTATGTCGGGATCGGGAAGGTAAAAATCCTGCCGTCGCGGTCGCCTTCGCTCATCACTTCCAGGAAGGCCTTATTAATCAGATCCATTTCATGCTGGAAATCGCCGTAATAGCTGCCGTCCTGGAGTTCGCCGCCGACAATTACCGGCGTCTTCTGGAGATCTTCCGGAACAACCCAGTCAAAGGTCAGGTTGGTAAACGGGGTCTGACCCCAGCGGCTGGCAATGTTCAGCCCGAAAACAAACGACTGGATGCTTTGTTTAATTTCGGAGTATTGCAGGTCGTCGAATCTGACAAACGGCGCCAGCAGCGTGTCGAACGAACTGAACGCCTGAGCCCCGGCCCATTCCGTCTGAAGCGTGGAAAGGAAATTCACAATCTGGCCCAGCGCGGTGTCGAAATGTTTCGCCGGTCCGGCGCTGGCCCGCCCGCCGCGTCCGCGGAATCCTTCCATCAGCAACTGCCGCAGACTCCATCCGGCGCAATAGCCGACAATCCCGCAGGAAAGGTCATGCAGATGAAAATCCGCATTGGTATGGGCATCCGCAATTTCTTTCGGATAAATGTTCGACAGCGTATAATGGGCAATAACCGTTCCGCTGACATGGTTCAGCAGGCTGGCGTAGGAATATCCGGCGTTGGAGTTCTCGTTTACCCGCCAGTCTTCGCGGTCGATATAAGAAGCCACCAGATCCTGAACGTCCATCATCAGCTTCTTGCCTTCACGCATCTTGTCATGCTGTGCGCGATACAGAATGTAAAGCTTGGCCGCTTTGGAAAGACCGCGTTTGATAAACGAGTTTTCAACCAGGTCCTGAATAAGTTCAATGTCAGGAGTGGCGCCGACTTCGAATCCCTTTTCATCAAGGGCATTAAGGACGTCTTTGCAAATGGTCGCAGCCAGTTTGTCGTTAGCCGTTCCAGAGGCTTTCAGCGCCTTGCCGGCGGCAATCGCGATCCGGTCCGGTTCGAAATCAACAACCCGGCCGTCTCTTTTCCTGATCTTTTTTATTACTGAACTTGTGTTGGGCATCGTTTAAAGTCCTCTCCGGTATTGAGTTAATTTTTTTATTTTTCAATCCCATGAAATCACCTATCTCCCCAGACAGCAAAAAATCTCATGGTCTATTTTACTGCTCTTAATTTAAATACATAATATGGAAGATTCAAATTACCAAACCACTATATATTGTGTTTTTTTGAAAAAAAATTATAACCATTGCAAATCAGTAACTTATAATAAATGACGGCTGTTTTGGCATATTATTTTAATTCTGTCAGAACAAAATTAAATAAATATTAAGTTTTTTTTGTCTTGATTCTTTACATTCAGCGGTGTATTTTTTTAAAGAATTAGTGTATCTTGCGATTTGACCCGGATTAATGACAGATAAAAGCGAGACTCAGCCATGGAACGCAATAAACGGATTTTAATAATTGACGATCAGGAAGACCTGCGCGAACAGCTTGCCAGGCTGCTGGTTAATGCCGGCAAGCCGAACAAGACCGCGGCCATGGTTCAGAGTATGCGGGCCCGTTTAATGGGTTTGGAGCAGGCGCCCGAAACGGATGAATTTAAAAACAACGGCCCCTCATATGATATTGATACCGCCGGTCAGGGCGAAGAGGCGTTTGAAATGGTCAGGGCCGCAATTGAAAACGGGGCTCCTTACGCCGTGATGTTTACCGACATGCGCATGCCGCCCGGCTGGGACGGCTTGAAAACCGCTAAGAAAGTCCGGGAAATTGACAAAAATATTGAAATCGTAATCATGACCGCGTTCGCCGATTACGAGCAGGACGAAATCTGCCGCGAAGTCGGCACCCCGGAAAAATTGCTTTATATCAAGAAACCTTTCCAGGCCGAGGAAATTTTCCAACTGGCGCTGTCGCTCACCTCAAAATGGAATTTTGAAGAGCTGGAAAGATCCCGCAGAAAATGGCTGGAAAATCTGATCAAATGTATGCGCAAAGTAAAAATTTCCTCCAATGTGAAAAGCCTCTTCGGCGCCACGCTGGAATCCCTGCTTAATTTCACCGAAGCCGAAAAAGGCCTGATTGCGGTGTGGAATGACGATAAAAAAGCCTGGACTCTGCGCGATCACCGGAATATGGATGAAGCCGATGCGGAAAAATTCCTGAAAGACTGCTCGGACGGACTGAGGGAAGCTTCAGCAATCCAGAAAAACTTTGACGGCACCTATCTTATTCCGCTCAAAACCTCAGACATTACCGCCGCAGTCGCGATTTATGACGCCAAAACCGAAAGCGATCCGGAATGGTATAAATTGATGTCGCTGCTCGTAATGATTTCCAATGAAAATCTGGAGACCATCGCGTTCAAAGAGAAAAATTCCGCAAGCACCGAAACTGCCCGCCTGCGCGGCGTAGTCAAGGAAATCAAAGAGTTCGCCGAAACATTCCTGAAGTCCCACAAGGACGAACCGGAAATTAAAAAGATAGTGGAAAAATCCAATTCCGTCCTCGAAAAATAAGCTAAAACATAATTGCAAGAGATATAGCTATCTGGAATAAAAATTGATCCGGGATATTCGACTCAAAAGAACAAAAAAATTAATCTGACCAAAATTTTGATTTCGGTAGCGTCAATTACAAACTAGATAGCCTTTTTGCCAGAGCTGTCAAACCGAAGGAGACTTTATAATGACAGAAGAAATTATTGTTACCGATTTAACTCGGTTTAAAAAAGATGGACAAGTTTGTCTTGCTGGCTATGGATTAAATTCTCATTTAATTATACGTCCTATGCCATATTTAACTCAGGAAGAATGTAAACAGTATTCTATCTTACCAGGAACTAAATTGGGTTCCAACTTTACGCGACAGCCCAATGCAGCACCTCCTCATATTGAAGATCATTGGCATGCGGAATGGTGTAATTATGGCAATGTCAGTTCTCTCGATTTTCTTAATGTTTTAGAAGAAACAACATACCCATCTGTTGCTATTGGCTTTGGAGTTGTTCTTCCTGCAAAACAGAAATTTATAGCTCCGGCTCAAAATCCAACGCGTTCTCTTATTACTATTGAGGTTAATCCCGCAAATATTGAAATTGTGCCGGGGTACAATGACTCCAGCACTTTAAAGGTAAATCTTTGTGATGCGGCGCATCAAGAATTCTGGTATTTGCCTTTAACAGACTTAGGTTTTTTCAGATACGCACAAGCTCATTCTGCTAAGAATCAGTTGTTTTGGCTGAATGGATTTATCAGAAGTCAACAGCGTGTATTATTGCGAATTGGATTGGGCCGATATTATGAAAATCCGCATAGCCAGGACAAGGGTTATTGGATTCAAGTGAATGGGATTTATACTTTCCCTGACTATCCGAAGGAAATACGTTCGTATGAGTGATGCTATCTATACAATTGGATATTCATCTTATAGTTTGCAGGACTTTTTGTCCGTGCTTAAACGCTATGAAATTACTGCTGTAGCCGACGTTAGATCCTCGCCGTATAGCCGCTATAAGCCAGAGTTTAATCGTGAAGAACTAGCCAGACAACTTAAGCAAAATGGTATCTTCTATGTATTTTTGGGGGAAGAATGTGGTGCGCGTCCGGCAGACTCAAAATGCTATTTAGATGGTTTTGTTAATTTTGATTTGTTGGCGAAACAGCCTTTGTTTCAGCATGGGATCACTCGGCTCAAACGCGGCGTTCAAAAATGCAAAATTGCCTTGATGTGCGCAGAACAAGACCCGACTCACTGTCATCGGTTGATTTTAGTTGTACACCAGTTTAACAAAGTATGTCCTATCCCAGTTTATCATATTATGGCAAATGGAGAAATTGAAGCAAATGATAAAACCACTTTACGTTTGTTGAAGATGTTGCATTTGGATATGGAGGAGTTGCCGGGATGCGGCAAGACTCTGGAAGAACGCATTGAAGAGGCATATTCAATTCAAGCACAGATAATCGCATATAAAAATGAAGATTCAACGGAGCATCAGCATGAATGATATAAAACTATACACTATGGGTTTTGGACAGAAAACCGCGAAAAAATTCTTTTCTTTGCTGTTGCAGAATAGCATTGCCAAACTTATTGACGTGCGGTTGAATAATGTTTCGCAACTAGCTGGGTTCACAAAGCGTGACGATCTGGCTTACTTTTTGGAGAAAATTTGCAACTGTGATTATGAACACCGTCCGGATTGGGCGCCAACTAAAGAACTGCTGGACGGATATAAGAGCAAAAAAATAGATTGGCCAACTTATGAACAAGAGTTTGTCCAGATAATAAGACAACGCAATATTTCTGGCTCAGTAAACCCGGAATCTTTGGATATGGCTTGCCTGCTTTGCAGTGAGCCATTACCCGAGCAATGTCATCGGCGCTTGGTCGCTGAGTATTTCAAAAGACAATTGGGCAATTTGACAATAATTCATCTATTATAGGCGAACATCCCGCTACTGCTATTCTGGAACAGATACTCTTGGGGAATGGTTAGTTCCCCGATAAATTAAGAAAAAAGAATTGGAAGCTCAAGTTTTGCAATTGTTTCTTGTGAAAATTTGGCATGTTTCAAAAGGTAGTTGGCACTTTTATGTCAACGCTCTGATAAAATAAAGTAAAACAGTCGAAACAAGCTCCGGCGGAGCGATACATATTGTAGCACCGGACTTCAGTCCGGTGAATGACGACAATTAAAATTTGGAGTTCCGTAGGAACGAAACATATAAGGATTGATATGATTCGAGCCTACGGCTCTCAAATTGTGCGGGGGGATGGCGGACGGATTAAAATCCGTCCCTACAACATGATTCGAGCCTACGGCTCTCAATGGCGGCATCTCAAAAAGTGTCAACTATCTCTAAACCTTTTTGAAACATGCCATAAAAAGTTGTTATTTTTTGAATTTTAGCTGGTATTTCCGGCAATTCAATTCAAACTATTAAATTGTTTTTTGTAATACATTCTTTATCCTAAAATTGTGAGACTGGATTTATGCGAGCTGAGAATTTTGATAATTTCGGACCGGATGTCATGATTGACGCAGTTGAAGCCGCGCTGGGCAAACCCATGAGCGGTTTGGCGGCGCCGCTGCCCAGCTATATTAACCGGGTATATGAATTGCAAACCGTTGCGAAAGAGCGGATAATTGCCAAGTTTTACCGCCCCGGCCGCTGGATCAAAGAAGCAATTGAAGAGGAACACCGTTTTGTTCTGGACTGCGCCGCGGATGAAATTCCGGTTATCGCCCCCATGCCGCAGATTGACGGAAATACTCTCGGCGAAACCAGTGACGGGATTTTTTTCGTGCTTTATCCGAAAAGGTTCGGCCGCGAGATTGAAATTATTGACGATGACGCCTGGCGGCGGCTCGGCATGGTCATTGCCCGGATCCATCTGGCCGGCGCCAGACGCGAAGCCCCTGCCCGAACGCTGCTGCATCCGCTGAAAACGACCGCGGTTGAAGTTAATCATCTGCTTGACGGGGGATTTGTCACTTCCGCTTATTGCGACCAGTTCAAAAATGTTGCCAAACGTCTGCTTGATGTGATCGGCAATATGTTTGACGGCAGGGAATATATCCGGATTCACGGCGATTGCCATCGCGGCAATATTCTGGAGCGTCCGGAAGAAGGCTTGATGATTATTGACTTTGACGACATGATGGTAGGTCCGCCGGTTCAAGATTTATGGCTGCTGCTGCCTGAACATATCCAGAAATGCCGTTATGAAATGTCGCTGATCCTGGATGGTTATTGCCAGATGCGGGATTTTGATGATGATTCACTGCTGCTTATCGAGCCGCTGCGGGCAATGCGGATTATCTATTTTCTCGACTGGTGCAGCCGCCAGATCGATGATTTTAAATTTCAGAACAATTTCCCGGATTGGGGGAATGATGCCTTCTGGCGGCGCGAGATCGCTGATCTTGATTCCCAGTTAAGCGTGATACAGGAATCGCTTCACGGATTTACTTCCGGGAACGCATAATTTTGGCATGTTTAAAAAGGTAGTTGACTCTTTTATGTCAAACGCTCTGATAAAATAAAGTAAAGTAAAACCGTCAAAACAAGCTCCAGCGGAGCGATACATATTGTAGCACCGGACTTTAGTCCGGTGAATGATGACAATTAAAATTTGGAGTTCCGTAGGAACGAAACATGTAAGGATTGATATGATTCGAGCCTACGGCTCTCAAATTGTGCGGGGGGGGACGGCGGACGGATTAAAATCCGTCTCTACAACATGATTCGAGCCTACGGCTCTCAATGGCGGTGTCTCAAAAAGTGTCAACTATCTCTAACTCTTTTTTGAAACATGCCATAATTTTGAGGTTATTAAGCGATTGCAGATTGATTTTCCCGGCGGAAACGGTAAATTTAGCCGGGGTATTTTTATATGACATCCAATGAAGAGAATAATGAATAAACAGCAATGTAACGGGGGTTTATGCAGAACAGATTGAAAGAAAAACTTCAAGACCATATAGTTATTTTTGACGGAGCTACCGGAACCGAATTTTATAAGCGCGATTTTTTTATCAATAATTCCTACGAAGGCCTCTGTCTGAACAATCCGAAAGTGGTATCGGAAATTTACCGAAGTTATGTGGATGCCGGAGCGGAAGTAATCACCACCAACACTTACGGCGCCAACCGCAATAAACTTACGCGTCACGGGCTGGGCGAGAAAGTGCGTGAGATCAATACCGCCGCCGTTGAACTTGCCAAAGCGGAATGCGGCGAGGACGTGCTGGTTTGCGGGTCTGTCGGCCCGATCGGAGATTGTCACGGCGTAGTCCTTGAAGAAAAACAGATTGCTGAGATCCTGGCCGAGCAGATTGATGCGCTGGAATGCGCCGGCGCCGATTTCATAATTTTTGAATCCATTTCATCAAAAGGCGATCTGGAAAATGCCTACAATGCGATTGAACTGAAATCGCAGATCCCGTTCATGCTGAGTTTCAATGTTGACCGCGAGCTGGATATGCCTCACGGCGAATCGCTGGCGCCCCTGTTGAGAACCATTGATACGCATTTGCGCAAGCCGACTGCGCTCGGGCTGAATTGCGGCGCAGGCGTCGAAGGCATGCTCAGCGCACTGGAGAAAATGCTCCCGATGACGGATTATCCGGTCATCGCCCAGCCGAATGCCGGTATGCCGAAAAGCGTGGATAACCGCATGATTTATATGTGCAGTCCGGAATACCTGACGACTTACGCCTTGCGCTATGTGAATCTTGGCGTGCGCGGAGTCGGCGGCTGTTGCGGTATCGGGCCGGAACATATCCGGGACATTGCCAGAAGTATTCGCCCGCTGGCGAAAACTCACATCGCCCACAAATTAGCCGAATTGAAAGTTGAAGATCAACTGCTCGAACCTGTTCCGATGGAAAAAAAGTCAATGCTTGCGGCAAAGATTGCGCGCGGCGAATGGGTTACCACGGTGGAAATTACTCCGCCGCGCGGCTATGATCTCTCCGCCACGATTGAAAAGGCCATCCAGTGCCGCGAGGCCGGAATTGACGCCATCAATCTTCCTGACGGGCCGCGGGCCAGTTCCAGGATTTCCCCGATCATTACTGCGATTGAACTCCAGGAGAAGGCGGATATTGAGGTAATTCTGCATTGCTGCTGCCGCGATAAAAATATTATCGGGATGCAGGCCGACCTGCTCGGCTGCGCCTGCAAGAAAATCAACAATATCCTTTTTATTACCGGCGACCCGCCGAAGCTGGGAGATTATCCGTTCGCCTCCGCCGTATTCGACGTGGACTCCATCGGCATCCTTAAAATCCAGTCGCGGCTTAACCGCGGCATTGACATCGGCGGCAAGACCATCGGAGCGCCGACCGCAATTTTTGCCGGCGCGGGGGCCGATCCCAATGCCATAGATATGAACCGCGAACTCCGGAGACTGCGCGAAAAGGTTGAAGCCGGCGCTGAATACATCATCACTCAGCCGGTATTTTCGGTCGAACCTTTGCTGAAATTCATTGACAGCATCAAAGATTTGAAGATCCCGGTAATTGCCGGAATCTGGCCGCTGTCCAGCTATCGCAACGCCGAGTTCATGAAAAATGAAGTGCCGGGCGTAGTTGTTCCGGATGAGGTTATGGAACGCATGGCAAAAGCCGAAACCAGAGAGGCTCAACGGCTGGAAGGCATTGAAATCGCCAGGGAATGTGTCGCCGCAATTCGTTCCGCGGTGCAGGGAATTCAAGTCAGCGCGCCTTTCGGCAATGTGAATAGCGCCATTGCAGTTATCACCGATTAATTTGGATAAATGGAGGTAATTATGGAATTCTCGGCAGCAGTTCAGGGCAGAAGAACGGTCCGGCGTTTTAAGCAAATTCAGGTTAAGCAGTCCGAAATCAGGGAAATGCTTAATGCCGCCAGATTATCCTCCAGCGGCGGCAATATACAGCCGCTGCGGTATATCGTCATTCAAACGCCGGAACTGGTGTCCGGTATTTTTGCAAATACCGCCTGGGGCGGACTGGTCAAACCGCGCCGCAACCCGGAACCCGGCAAGACCGCGCCTTTAACTTTTATCGCGGTTGTGGGTCCCAGAGACAGCAGCAATATCATTCATGCCGATGCCGGGGCCGCGATTCAAAGTATGACGCTTACCGCTTATTCATTGGGCATCGGCTGCTGCTGGCTCGGCGCTTTCAGACGGGAAAATGTGGATACGCTGCTCGCATTGCCGGAAGATTCAGCCGTGATTTATCTGCTTGCGGTCGGATATCCGGATGAGTTGCCTGTTGAAGAGGACATTTCCGCCGGAATGCCGGTCGAATACCATCTGGATGACAATGATGTCCTGCATGTGCCGAAATTTACGGTTGACGCGATAACGGAATGGCGCTGAGAGAACGGACTGTTCATGCCGGTTTATTTTGCAGGATGCTTTCGATCCGGTCCAGTTCTTCATCTGAAAAATTCAGGTTGTTCAACGTCTTGACATTGTCCTCGATCTGCTCGATCCTGCTGGCTCCGGTCAGAACTGAAGTAATGCGTTTGTCTTTGAGCACCCAGGCCAATGCCATCTGCGCCAGCGACTGACCGCGATTCAAGGCAATTGCATTCAATGACTGCACTTTCAATACAATTTCTGCGGTGATCGTTTCTTTTTTCAGAAAAACAATGCCTCTGCCGGCGCGGGAATCATCCGGAATGCCGTTGAGATAGCGCGAGGTCAAAACGCCCTGCGCCAGCGGACAGAACGCAGTCGCGCCAATGCCTTCGGCTTCCAGCGTGTTCAGCAGGCCTTCTTCAACAGAGCGGTTGAACATACTGTACCGGTTCAACTGATTTACGCACGGAGTTCCGAATTCGCGCAGAATTTTTGATGCTTCCCGTGCCCTGTCCGGCGGATAGGACGAAAAACCGGCATACAGCGCTTTGCCGCTGCGCACCGCCCGATCCAATGCGCCCATCGTTTCTTCCAGCGGAGTATCCGGATCTGGCCGGTGTGAATAAAAGATGTCCACATATTCCAAACCCATGCGTTTAAGGCTCCGGTCCAGGCTGGACAGCAGATATTTACGGGACCCCCAATCGCCGTAAGGCCCCGGCCACATCAGATGGCCGGCTTTGGTGGAAATAATCAGTTCATCGCGATAATTCGCCAGTCCTTCTTTAAGTATCCGTCCGAATTTGGTTTCGGCGGCTCCGGGTTGCGGCCCGTAATTATTCGCCAGATCAAAATAGGTTATCCCCAAGTCAAATGCCCGGAAAATCATATCGCGGTTATTTTCGTACGGATCTTTATCGCCGAAATTGTTCCACAAACCGAAAGAGATTACCGGCAGTTTCAGGCCGCTTCGTCCGCAGCGGTTATAAATCATTTGCGAGTAACGGTTTGAATCCGGCGCTATGCTCATAGTTCTATATTCCTGTATAAAATTTAAATAAATCTGAAGTAACATACATCGCGCAATAATAATTTGCATGGCAATTTATGCTTCGAAAGTAAATAATATTGACTTTCTGATGGATCAGAGTTATATTCATGTCTTGTATTAACAAGTTTTGAGCAGTGAACTCCCGTGAGAACCGGGGGCTGTCGCGCAACTGTGATCGGCGTTAAACGCTGTAAGCCAGGTCCTGCCGTTGCTTGTTGTCCGGTTATGCGGAATGAATGTGCGCGCAACACAATAATAGGAAGAACTGAAAAATGAAGAGCTACAAAACCGCTGTTAGCGGTGTCTGTCCGCCAAGTCAGAAATTCACCCTCATTAAAATCCTCGTAAAGCTTGACATATAAGGGAAACACATGAGATCGGTTTTAGCTGTAACGTTAATCTGCCTGGGACTGGCGGCACAATCTGCGTCAACTATCCAGGAGCCGCGGGTCGTATCATTGTCTCCAAGCATCACGGAAATCATCTTTCTGCTGGGCAAAGGTAATTGCATGGTCGGAAGAAGCAGTTGCTGCGATTATCCGGCGGAAGCTAAAAATTTACCTGTCGTCGGCAATTTCGGCATTCCTTTTCTGGAGAACCTGGCTGCGGTAAAACCGGACTACGTGATCTCCACCGCGCTGAAAGACCAGACCTCAAAGCAGTCCATGGAAAGTCTCGGCGCAAAAGTAATCATGCTGGATAACAACAATTTTGACGACTATATCAAATGCGTAAAAGCGCTCGGCGAACTCCTGAACTGCAAGGCGGCGGCTGATGCTGAAATCATGCATTTCTCCAAAGCTCTGGAAGATTTCAAAAAACAGGCGGATAAGGTTCCTGCCGCATCCCGCCCCAAAGTATATGTCGAAGTATGGCACCGTCCGCTCCTGACCTGCGGCGGAAAAACATTCATCAATGATAGTATCGAATACGCCGGGGGCATCAATATCGGACGCAGCGAAAAAGCGGAATATTTCCCATGTTCGCTCGAATGGATTATGCAGCAGAACCCGGATGTAATCATCTGCCCCGCAATGGGTTCAGGAAAAAGCTCCGAAGTCGCCGAACGCGACGGCTGGCAGCATATTTCCGCAGTTAAAAACAATCGCATTTACACCGGACTGGAACAGGACAAGCTTTACCGGCTGGGACCACGCACGATTGAGGGCATCGCCCTACTGCGCAAATATATCCTTGCTGATGCAAAACCTGAAACAGCAACGACAAACAGCGAAGGAAAAACTAAATGAGTTTTACCGATATCCGGCGAACATTATCAGAACCGGTGATCTGGATAGGATTGCTGGTTCCTGTTTGTTTCGTTATCTTCATGTGCTGCGGCACTTATTCCGCCGGTTTTTCCGATCTGCTGAATCCTTCGCCAATGCTGACGGCTGTTTTAAAACTGCGTGCGGCACGGCTGTTATGCGCGTTTGTGGTTGGCGGTTCTTTAGCGGTCGCCGGGGCCGCCTGCCAGGCGGCGCTGCGCAATCCGCTGGCTGAACCGTATATTCTGGGAGTCAGCGGCGGCGCCAGCGTGGGCGCGGCGGTGGCAATCATTCTGGGACTGACCATGATTTCCGAGTTTTTCATCCCTGCATTTTCCTTTATCGGCGCAGTTTTCGCATTGGTACTGGTGCTGGGGATGGCCCGTTGCTGGGCGGCGGATACTCCAGCCAGCATCGCGCTGGCGGGAATAGTGATCGGCAGCATGTGTTCAAGTCTGCTGATGTTCATGATCAGCATAAGCAGTTCTCATGAACTCAACGACATTACCTGGTGGTTACTGGGCTGTCTCCAGCCGTCCGGCAATATACTGTTGACATTTTCAGCCGTCTCACTGCTGGGGGCAACGGTCTTATTCACCCTGCTGGGCCGCGAAGTGGATGCCGTCACGTTCGGCGAAGAAACTGCATTCAGCCTGGGAGTTGATCCCAAAAAACTTTCTTATATCCTGCTGGGAGTTTCAGCGCTGCTGGCGGCGTGTTCGGTGGCGGTTTCCGGGATCATCGGGTTTGTCGGGCTGATTATTCCGCATATAATCCGGAATCTTTTCGGTTCGCAGCACCGGCGGCTGTTCCCGCTGTGCATGCTGCTGGGCGGAATATTTCTGATGGGCTGCGATACATTCGCCCGTTGCATTTTCGCTGCCAAGGAACTGCCGGTGGGAGTAATAACTTCGTTTATCGGAGGCCCGTTCTTCCTATGGGTACTCAGCAGGAGACACGCATGGGAAGGATAAATTGCAACGAAGATTTGATTGCGGCAATCAATATAACCTTTGCCTACCAGCCTGAAAAGCAAGTATTGAACGGGGTAAATTTCCGGTTGCCGAAGGGCAGTGTCGCGGCAATAGTCGGGCCTAACGGCGTCGGCAAATCCACTATCCTGAAGATCCTTTGCGGTTACCTGCAACCTGCATCAGGGGAAGTTCTGCTGGAAGGCAAACCAATACAACTTTATGACAATCTTGAACGTTCCAGGCTGGTTGCCGCCGTTCCGCAGAATATTTATGCGCCAATCCCCTTCACTGTTGAACAGGTCGTGAAAATGGGCCGGCTGGCCCGTATCTCCCGCTTCTCCAGGCTTACCCATGACGACAAGGACGTGATTGCGCGTACCATGCATGATTTAAATATAGAAGTTTTTGCCGGAAGGGCTATCGGGGAACTCAGCGGCGGCGAACGCCAGCGGGTCATGATCGCCACAGCACTGGCTCAGGAACCTGACCTGCTGCTGCTGGACGAACCGACTTCACATCTGGATATCGGCAATTCCGCCAGAGTGATAAAAGCCCTGATTAACTGGCAGCGAAAAAAAGGCTCTTCGATCCTGATCGTAACCCATGACGTGCAAATGGCCGCCCGGGTCTGCGAAAGAATCATCCTGTTAAAAGACGGGAATGTACTTGGAGACGGCAACCCGCACGATGTTTTAACGCCGGAATCGCTGTTCCAGGCCTACGGACATGGAGTTTCCTCATTCATCAGTCCCAAAGACGGTTTGCCGGTAATCCTCCCTGACCTCCCCGATGCGGAATATTAAATCGCTTGCATTCTTACATTCAGCCCTCGTTCTGTAAATCTACCAATTTGCCCAATTTGTTCTTTTAAATCGCTGTCTAATATCTTCATCCCCGCGAAATATATTCAATAAATGCTCAAAAAAACAGCTTTTTCTTTTGCAAAAATATGATTTGGATTTAAATTTTAGATGGGGAATGTTTATTAGTCTTTCTGTTTCATAATTCTATGCTTTCAATATAGGTAAAAGTTTTTCTGTGCGAATATTGAGTTCCGCGCATGCTTGGCCCCTGCTGTGTGTTTGCCGGCGAAACCTAAGGAATAATGATGAATAGTGAATCGTTTTTTCTCGAAGCGAATGATGCTTTTCCAGTCAATAAACTGGTGCATCAGCTTTTTTTCGAGCAGGCCGGGCAACATCCTGACCGCATTGCGCTGGTCGAGGGCGATAAAGAACTCACTTACGGCGAACTGGACAGGATTACCGACTCCATTGCCGCGGGGCTGATTGCTCACGGCATCAGGACTGACGACGCGGCGGGAATCTTTATTGACCGCTCGATTAACTATATCATCGCGATTCTGGCAATCGTCAAAAGCGGGGGATGTTACGTACCGATTGATCCGGACATCCCGGCGGAACGGCTGAGTTTCATTATCCATGACACCGGCTGTAAGCAGATTCTCAGCGAATCGCTGTATGCCGGGAAATTGTCCGGCTTCATGGATAGAGTAATAATGCTCGACAAATTGGATTTATCCGCGCTGACGCCGCTGTCCGCTCCGCCGGTCATATTTCCGTCCTCGCTGGCATACATCATCTATACCTCAGGCTCCACCGGTACCCCGAAAGGCGTGGAAATAGAACATGCCGGCCTGCTGAATCTGGTACACTGGCATCATCAGACCTTTGTTGAAGAAGGCCATTACCGGGCCAGCCAGAGCGCGGGGCCGGGGTTTGACGCCTCGGTGCGTGAAATATGGGTGCATCTGACCAACGGCGCGACTATTTACATAATTCCTGAAATGCTGCGGCTGCAACCGCAGAAACTGGTTGACTGGCTTACCGTAAATAAAATTAATGAATGTTCGCTTTCCACTCCGGTAGCTGAACTGGTGCTGGGGGCCGACTGGAAAAACAATACTTCACTGAAATATTTGCAGTGCGGCGGAGAAAAACTGAACAGAAAGCCGGGCAGTGAATTCCCCGCCGTCCTTGCCAACCTTTACGGGCCGACGGAATGCACCGTGGACTCCACCTGGGCAATGTTTAAGGCCGGGGATGACGACGGCAAGCCGCCGCATATCGGAACTCCTGTCAGCAACTTCAGAATCTATATCCTTGACGAAGAACTTAAGCCGGCGCCGCGCGGAACCGAAGGCGAGATTTGCATCGGCGGCATCGGGCTGGCAAGAGGCTACCGCAATCTGCCGGAACTTACCGGCAAGGCATTTGTTCCGGACCCGTTCCTGCCCGGCAAACGGATATACCGCAGCGGCGATCTGGGACGCATCAATGCCGAGGGAAATATTGAATGCGCCGGCAGAAAAGATTTTCAAGTTAAAATACGCGGCTACAGAATAGAACTCGGTGAAATCGAAGCCGTCTTAGCGCAGCATGAAAACGTCTCCAAATGCGTCGTCACCGCCAGAGAAAAGGGAAACGAAGTAAAATATCTGGCAGCCTATTTTATCCTGAAAAAGCCGCAGGAACAAAAACAACTGACAGAAGAACTTCGCGATTTATTGAACAAATCATTGCCGGAGTACATGATTCCCGCCACCTATACGGTACTTCAGGAGCTGCCGCTTACGCTTAACGGCAAAGTGGATCGCAAAGCACTGCCCGAACCGGAAATAGAAGACAATGGACAAGAGACAAATCAAAACTCAGAACCGCAGAGCCCGCTGGAGATGCAGATCCGCTTGATTTTTTCAAAGGTGCTGGACAGAAAAAATATTGACGCGGATGCAGATTTTGTTACATTGGGCATAGATTCCTTGTCCGCCATAAAATTGCTGATGGAAGTTGAATCCCTCGGGGTAAAAATCCCTTTTGAAGAATTATATCATAATGCATCCATTAACTCAATCTGCAATTATATCCGGGATTGCTCTGGTCAGAAATACGTCTGGTCGCCGGTGGTCAAACTTGCCGGAACATCCGGCAACAAGCCGCCGCTGTTCCTGATTCACACTACCCCCGGTGACATTCTAGGCTATATAAATCTGGTGCATTATCTTGATGACCGGGCAATTTACGGCATCCAGTCTCTTGGACTTTATTCTCCTGGGAAGGCACATAAATCTATTGAATCAATGGCCAGCTATTACATTTCTGAAATGTCAAATATTTGTCCGGAAGGTCCGTATCTTATCTGCGGATGGTGTTTTGGCGGAATCGTCGCATACGAAATGGCCCAACAATTGAAAAGGATGGGAAAACAAGTTGCATTTCTTGGTTTGATAGAGACTTATTCCCATCTTCAACCATCAATTTACAACTCGCTGCGGCGTATTATTGCCGCCGTAAAATGGGGGCCGCGAAACTGCATTAATTATTTAACTCTCAAGTTCCAGCGTAAATTTCACAGGGATCTGGATTATGAGCAATTGGATTTTATATCACAGCGCTTTGCCAATGCCTGGAATGAGCAGACTATAAACAATATGAAAACCATCTATCAGCATAATACGACAGCAGCAACCGGCTATGTAACTCAATACTACGATGGCAAGATTTCTTTATTCATGGCAAAAGAAACATTGACAGGTAAAATCCCATTGCCCTGTTATGGATTGAAGCACTTGAGCAGAGACTTGGAATTATACACTTTTGACTCGGAACACGATGATATATTAAGAGAACCGCAGGTAGCCTTAGTGGCTGAAAAAATTGTCAATTGCATGACAGATTCCGGAAACAACTCCTGATAGATAAGCTTCCGTTATTTTCCTTTTAGTTCCTCCCCCGGCATAAACCGTCTGAAAATACGGTGTTTTATCTGAGAATTATCAAAAAATCTGAGTGATATGATATTTCATGATAATATTATTCTTAATACTTACGTTATATTAATCATAAATTAAATATCAGGATTACGGTTGAGATATGAAATATGTGATTTTTATTTTTTGCCTAATAGCGATGCTGACCCAGGCGTCCGCCGCATCAATTCCTGACTCCTACCGTAAAATAACCGTCTCCGGAAAGCAAACACCGGACAACTATTCCAGAAGTTCTGTCAAACTTACGTTTTTCATACCGGATGAAATAAAAGACGCCAGGCTGATTGACGCCGGCGGCCAGGAGCGCGGCTTTACGGTACTAATGCGTCAGGGCAGTCAGATTTCAGCATTCTTTGACGGCTCTACCGGGGAAGAACTTAGTATGGAACTTTATCGCGAACCGGAAAAACGGAAAACCGCGGAACAAATCTCCGGATTGCTGCATCTCGTGAAAATATTCAAAACTGATACCGTGGTAAACAATATCGAAGATTTCAGAAAATTATGGGATGCAAGCGGCGCGTCAATCGGAGGGTTTGCTAAAAAAGTCTATTCCGGAACGAATCCATATTCGCAAAACATGAATTCCATACATATCTATAAAGGTTTTATCAACATCCAGAATGACGATAATTACACCTTTTATACCGCCTCGACCGATGCATCATTTCTGTTGATTGACGATAAAGTTATTGTCGCCTGGCCCGGCAAACACTGGGCGGGTGAAGGTCTTTACGGGGCGTATAGCGGAACAGTAAAACTGACTAAGGGCGATCACCGTTTCGAATACCTCCATGCCAACAGTCAATGGTCATGTTATGCTATCGCCGCATTCAGCCGTCCCAATGATAAAAATATGACGACCATTCCGGATAAAATGTTTACTCCGGTGCTGGAAGCAACCCAAGGGCAGCTTCTTGACATGCAAGGTCACCCGCTGCTGGATTTTTCATGGGAAAATGAAACTATGCTGGAATTGGAAAAACTTCAAATGTACCGCATCGTCTGCAAACCTGCAAGTGTATCAGGACAAGCCAAATGGAATTGGGGAGACAACACACTCATACAGAATACCCCCTTTCACTATTATTTCATGCAAGGAAAATATCCGGCGGTACTGGAAGCCGATAACGGACGTTCCACCCAGCAGATCGAGGTAGCTTATCGTTTCGGTCAGCAGCTCATCATTGATGACGACGCCGTGAAGCTGGTCTCAGAAGCGATAGAGCAGGAAAAAACCATTGGTATCCAGCGCGAAGGTTATGCGTTTATCACTAATGCCATTATCCAGCTTAAAATGAAAAAACAGGCAGTTGAATTTTATTCCAGAATACTGGCAAAAAACAATCTTATTCCGCCGGACGTGATTTTAAATTATTTTCAAGGACTCATACTGGATGATCTGCTGAAAAGCGAAAAATATGAAGAAGCCGAAAAAGAATTTAAAAGATTTTTAACCCTGATTAAAAATCCAAGATGCCTGGCGCTGGGTAAATTGGAATATGCCAGGATGCTTTTTTACTGCATGGGACAAAATGCCGATGCTGAAAAGCAATTAAACGAGATCGACCGCAAATATATTCCGTTTGAATCCAAACAGTCGTTCGATATTCTTCAGGCCGATCTCGCATTATTCAATAAAGGCTTCGAAGATGCCTCACAGCTTTACGGACGGCTGAGTTCCATCAATAAAAAGATGGACCGGCAGCAGGAAATCATGGGCAGCGGTACGATTATAAGCATTCGAAACTGCATGATTACGAAACAATATGATGAAGCCATGAATTACATTGAACAACTTGAGAACTCACAGCCGGAGTCCCGGCTGAACCCGGAACTGATTTTGATTAAAGCCAAAGTGCTGAAAAATCTGGGAATGCCGCGCCGCGCCGCGGTATGTTACGAAACCGTACTCAAACTGAATCCCGCGGTAGCGACGGCATCCTCAGCAAATTTGGAACTGGCGGAATATTACTGCGACTCATGGCAATACCGTAAAGCCAGGGAATATCTGAATAACATTCTGACTGAAGCCCCGCGCTCACATGAAGCTGTTTCAGCAAGTAAAATACTTAATGATATCGCCCGCAAAGAGGATAAAAAATGAGAAATAATCTATTTATGTCAATGCTCTTCTCCGGATTACTGTTTACTGGAGCAGCATTGCCGCTTTCAGCAGGAGAAGATGATTTTTTGAAACCGGTCGGGAAGCCGCCTGTTGCCAAAGCCCAGCGCCGTCAGGGCGGAGAGGCCATGCCGCCGCTTCCGCTGCCGGCAACTCCGCTGCGCCGTTCCGAAAAGAAACGTCCGCCCAGCCCGACGACGCTTATCGGCAAAGTCGTCTGGGGCGGCTATATTGATTACACCTGGGAAAATGGCATCACCAGCCGGGTATTCGATTGGAACATGGTGCCGGCTGATTGTCAGCAACTGCTTCGCATAGTCAAGAATTACGTGAAACTGGAATATAAAGTCCAGACGGTTGACCTCGCTACTTTCAGCGGCTCTCCCTCCGAAATTCCTATTTTGTGTTTTTCCGGGGGCAGATCGCTGAAATTCACTCCGGCGGAACGCGGCAAACTCCGGCAATATCTGCTTGACGGCGGCATGATCTGGTTTGACTCAATTGTCGGCTCGCCGTATTTCTATCGTTCCGCGCTGGAGGAAATTCACAAAATCCTGCCGGAAGCGCCAATCAAACGGCTGGAACCTGATCATCCCGTATTCCACATGGTCATTCCGGTAAACGGAGCCCAAACCAATACCGGGCAGACTATCGAGCCGGCAATGGACGGCGCTTATATCGGATCCAGACTGGCGGCAATAATCTCGCCTTACGGCATGGGTTGCGGCTGGGACAATGCCGAACCGTCACTGGTAACAGATGCGAAGATTTACCGGAACCGCACCGCACTTGAAATCGGAGTCAATCTGACGGTGTATTCTATCGGCTGGTTTGAAAACGGCATGGCTTACGCATCCGGCGAAGCCTACGGTGAAAAAGATAAAGTTGCCAGCCCGGACAAAATCGTGTTTGCTCAAGTCAAGACCGCCGGCATCTGGAATTCCGACCCCGGCGCCGAAAGTAAATTCATGCGTTATCTGGCGAAAAACGTCAATATTGACGCTGGAACCCAACCGGTATATATTGATCCTTCTTCAATGCCGTTGGAAGATTACCCGTTCCTCTACCTGAGCGGCATCGGCGCTTTCAAAATGGACCAGCGGGAAATCGAGCGGCTGCGCGCATATATGGACAAGGGCGGATTCCTGCTGTTAAACAACTCGCTCGGCCTGAACGAATTCGATAACAGCGTCAGGCAGATTTGCGCAATTCTTTACCCGGACCGGCAGCTTGAACGCATCCCGGACAGTGATCCCGTATTTTCCAAAGGACCATTCAAATTTGCGCAAAACGGTTTTTCTGATGCCGCCATGGCGAAATACCCCGGTTGCGGTAAACCGCTGCTGTACGGAATCCGGGACGGTGAACGCTATAAGCTCATCTACAGTCCGGTGGACATCGCCGGCGGATGGATGGGAACACCCCGTCCCGGAAGTGTCTGTTATTCCGGCGAAACCGCGCTCCGTCTAGGAGCTGATCTGATAACGTATTTTATGACGCATTGAGTATATAATAAAAATTGAGAGGTAAAGAATATGGCCTATGATGAAAACAGTCTGATGAAGGACATTGAACAACTGAAACTGGGGTTCCATGCAGTAAAAACCGAGATTGCCAAAGTAATCGTCGGACAGGATGAAGTGGTTGCCAAAGTGCTGATTGCCATTCTTTCCGGCGGACACTGTCTGCTGCTGGGAGTGCCTGGCCTGGCAAAAACGCTGCTGGTATCAAGCCTCGGTCAAGTGCTGGAACTAAATTTCAAACGGGTGCAGTTCACTCCGGACCTGATGCCTTCCGACATCACCGGCACTGAAATCCTTGACGAAGAACCGGGCAGCGGACGCCGGCAGCTCCGTTTTGTAAAAGGCCCTGTATTCACCAATCTGTTGCTGGCTGACGAAATCAACCGCACCCCGCCCAAAACCCAGGCCGCGCTGCTGGAAGCCATGCAGGAAAAGCATGTGACCAACAGCGGCGTTAAATACGTGCTGCCGGAACCATTTTTCGTGTTGGCTACTCAGAACCCGATTGAACAGGAAGGCACCTATCCCCTGCCCGAAGCCCAGTTGGACCGGTTCATGTTCCTGATACGACTGAATTATCCGGACCGCAAGCAGGAAATCCAGATTTTGAAACAGACTACCGGCAACCGCGAAGTAAAACTGGAAAAAATCATCAATGGTCCAACGTTGCTTTATTTTCAGAAAGCAGTCAGGGCAATTCCGGTCAGCGACCATGTAATATCCTACTGTGCCGATCTGGCCCGCCTCTCGCGGCCGGACAACCCGGAAGCCCCTGAATTCATTCGGCAGAACCTTAGTTTCGGCGCCGGCCCCCGCGCCGGACAGTATCTGATGCTGGCGGCCAAAGCCCGCGCCGCGCTCAACGGACGCTTCAACGTCTGCTGTGACGATGCCAAGTGTTGTGCTCACGAAGTGCTGCGTCACCGCATGGCCTGCAATTTCCATGCCGCCGGAGAGAACCTCACTCCGGACGCAATCATCAGCATGCTGTTGAAACATGTGCCGGAACCGAAGAACTAAACGGAGATAACACCTGATGGCACGCAGCCAATACAAATATCTGCCCCCTGAAACACTCGATTCCTTGAAAAACATCGAGCTGGTGGCAAAAACCATGGTGGAGGGTGGGATGCTCGGCCTGCACCGTTCTCCATATCATGGTTTTTCCTCCGAATTCGCTGAATACCGCAAGTATTCGCCAGGCGACAGCATCAGATATATTGACTGGAAGACCTATGCCAGATCTGACCGTTATTATATCAAGTGTTTTGAAGAAGAAACCAATTTGCGCTCGTACATTGTGCTGGATAAATCCGGTTCGATGGGAATGGCTTCCGGCAGGCCGGTGCCTGTAAAATTCAACTATGCATGCTACATGGCGGCGGCGTTCATGTACCTGATGCATCAGCAGCGCGACGCCTTCGGGCTGTTCACCTACAGCGACAAAATCGTAGACGCGGAGGAATGTAAATGTTCCCGCTCCCATCTGATCAAATTGTTGAAGCTGATGGAACATCTGTCACCGGAAGGCAAATCCGATGCCGGTGGCTGTCTCAAGCGCATTGCCGAACAAGTTCCGCAGCGCTCCATGGTCATCATCTTTTCCGACTTTTTCGATCATGACCCGGAATTTCTGAAATCGCTGCATCATCTTACGTTCAAAAAATGTGAAGTCATACTGTTTCAGGTGCTCAATGATGAAGAACTGAAATTCCCATACAAAGGACTTGTTCAGTTCGAAGATTTGGAAACCGGCGAAACAATAGACCTGGAAAGCGAAGCATGCAAGGATTTCTTTCTGTCCGCTCTTAACCAGTATAATGCCAAACTTAAAAATTTCTGTGACAGCCAGCGGATATCGTTCGAAACCCTGACCGTCTCGACCCCGTTCGAACGGGCGCTGGCTGCATACTTCTCCAAACGGGAGGCAATGTTCTGATGGATTTCGGCAATCCAATGTTTTTGTGGGCGTTACCGGCAGTGCTGCTGCCGGTGATACTGCATCTTTTCTTCAAACGCCGTAAAATCCGCGTTCATTTCTCCACGCTGCTGTTTTTTGTCAAAAAAGAACGCTATTTCGCCTATCGCCGTAAATTCTATGAGCTGCTGCTGCTGGCATTGCGGACATTGATAATCCTGCTGCTGGTATTGGCGCTGTCTCATATCTTCTTCAAAAGGTTCAACTTCACCACCGGCGGCAGCACTGAAGCAGTCATCATTTTGGACGATTCCATGTCAATGCAGTGCAATCTTTCCGCCGGAGGAACCATGTTCGACCTTGCTAAACGCAAAGCGGAAGAAATGCTCAATTCGCTGTCCGGCGACGACGGAGCTTCGCTGGTGCTGCTGTCCGGCAGGCAGGGCATCAACCTGACGCGGGACAAAGCGGAAGTTTTGAAACAGGTGCGGCAAGCCCAGATCACTGCCGCCACGGGCAGCATGAGCGCCGCCACGCAGACTGCAATTGACCAGTTGCGCAAAGCTCCGGGACTCAACCGGGAAATCTACATCCTTTCAGATTTCCAGAAAAATAACAAACCGTCGCGTGCCATCAGCACCGCCTCGCTTGAAAACTGCCGGATTTTCTGTATGCCGTTCAACGGCAGCAGCGAAAATCTTTCAGTCGAGGGAGTGGAACTGGATTCAACTCCGAAAATCGTCAACCGGACGGTAAATATTCCATACAAGATCGTCAATCACGGCAGAAGCGCAAAAGATGTCAAGGTGGAATTGGAGATTGACGGAAAAACGGTGCAAACCAGACAGTTGACCGTAAAAGAACAGAATTCAGCTTCCGACAGATTCGTATTTGTACCGATGCGCAGCGGCAGAATCATTGGATGCGTAAAAATCATTGATGAAAACATCCCGTTGGACAACAAAGCGTTTTTTACGTTCAACGCCTCCGGCTGCATAAATGTCCTGCTGGTAAAAGAAACACGCGACAGCGAACCGGACCCGTTCTATTTCCTCCGTTTTGCGATTGATCCGGTCAAAAACAATCCGGTACTCGGAATCAGGACAGAAACCGCCAATCTCAACAGCCTTACCGGCGAACTGCTAAAAAACTTTCACATATTGTGGCTGGCGCAAGGAGAAAAACTGCCGGATGACAAAGCATTGCTTATCCGGCGCTACCTCGACAACGGCGGCGTCTTAATCACGTTGCCGTCAGGCAATTCCAGCCAGGAGACCTATGCGTCTCTTTCGAAAGTATCCAACTACAAAATCTATAATGTTTACCGTGCGGTTGCGCCGTTCAACCAGAGCGGACTGCGCTTCAATAAACCGCTGTCCGAACTGAACGATCTGCTTCAGCTCGACTTGATTAAGTGGCGCAAAATCCAGCAGATACATTACCCCGCGGGCAATGCCGTCGCAGTTAACGGAGAAAGCGCAATGATCCTGGAACAGCCGGCCGGCAAAGGCAAGTGGCTTGCGTTGTCTTTCGATCTGCGCCGCGACTTCTCCAACTGGCCGCTCCTGAAATCCTTTCCGGTCGCGATGTCGGCGCTGATTAACTACGCCGCTGGCAACAGCGAAAAAAGCCTTAGTTCTGTTTGTGGCGAAAATATCGAACTGTACGGCGAAAAAATAAGTTTTTCGACCACTTACGGACGCAGCGGAGAACTCAAGGGCAAGGACGGTAAATGTGTTTTCACCGAAAACTGGCTGCCCGGCGTAATCCTTTTCAGCAATGCGGAATACGAAGCCGCCGTAGTCAGGCCGGACACCTCCGAAAGTGCAACCGGAATCGCTGATCCCGGCGAGATCAAATCCTTTTTTGATTCTCCGGTTGCGTTACTCGACATTGGCGCGGATATAACCAGTCAAGTGACTAAGCTGCGCAATGGCGCCGATCTCTCCGGAACCCTGCTGTTCCTGATGCTAATCCTGCTCGCCGCGGAATTCGTTATCGGCGGCAACCCCGGCATGTTGTGGGAAAGAATTAAAAAATCTATCAGCGGGAGAAATAAATCATGAGATTCTATCCTCTGCTTCCGCTTTGGCTGATCCTGCTGTTCGGCGCAGCCGCTTTCACCGCAGTCTGGTATACCGCCCGCTACGGCTTGGATATTCCCCCCCGGCGCATACTTATTCTTATGGCCCTGCGGCTGGCCGCGATTGCCACTGCCGTTACAATGCTGCTCAATCCCGGAATAATAATCCGGGAATTGAACCGCCAGCGCTCAAATGTAATATTCCTGCTTGACGGTTCAAGCTCCATGAATACCACCGACATGCCCGACGGCAAAAGCCGGCTGGAATCAGCAAAAGCCTTTCTGGAAAACCTGAACCGGACGGATTTCAGCAATTGTCAGAAACACTCATACGTGTTCAGCGACAAAGCCGCGCCGGCAGATGACACCAGACAACTGCAAATATACAATGCTCACGGCGGGACCGACCTTAAACGGGCATTTGCCACCCTCGACAAAGATATCGGATTCTCCCGTACTGCCGCCGTAATTCTGCTTTCCGACGGGCTTGACCATTCCGGATTCAGCGGCACCCATGCCGGACTGCCGGTATTCGCGGTCAAATTCGGCACTGAAATGAATGATGTGCCGGATCTCCGGCTGAATCCGTTTCAAGCTCCGGACTCGCTCCGCACCAATGAAGAAATGAACCTGAATATTCCGGTAGCGCTTACCGGATTCAAGACTCCGGCCGCAGTGGAACTGAATATCATGGTTGACGGGAAACTGGAGAAAACTGAAAATTTCGAATTGAAGCCGGACGAAAAGAAAATCATTGAATTCCGGTACTCTTTCGCCGTACCCGGCATTCATACCCTGCGGCTGAAACTTAACCGGCTCCCCAATGAAGCCGGATACCTTAACAATGAACGGGAAATAGCGATTGAAGTCAAAGAAGGCAAAAACGAGACCGTATGCTATTTCCCGATGCTGACTAACAGCTTCCGTCCGCTGGTTCGACTGCTGCTCGGCAGCGGTAAAAAATTCACGGCCATTTATAAGTTAAAAGCCGACAGTTACAACGTGGCGGGAACCGACATCGACCAGGCATTCAAAAATGGCATTCCGGCGACCCCGGCGGCCATGAAGCAAGCCGATGTATTTGTGCTGGGCAGCAATCGCGACGGTCTTTTAAGCGACACCGAAAGCTCGGTACTTGAACAATATGTTTCCAGCGGCGGTAATCTGATTTTGCTCGGCGGCACTGAATCTTTCGGACTGTTGCAGCCGTCTTCGCCGCTGGCGTCAATGATGCCGGTAAAAAGCGCTAAAGTCCAGTTCGTTTCAGGCAATTTCAAAATCACGCCGCCGGAACAGAATAAAAACAGTTTCTCATCCAGGCTGGCGGAATTATGCGGCAGTGAGTCCGAGTTGATTAAAGGGATTAACCTGGTGGACAGCGTCAAGGAAGGCGCGGAAGTGCTGCTCTGGGCCGAAGGCGAAGCCCGTTATCCGCTGGTGATCGCCCTACCCTACGGGCGCGGTAAAGTCATTGCAGTGCTGACCAATTCGCTGCATCTATGGGGTAAAGGCAGTCAACGCGATATGAATTTCCGTACTTTCTGGGAGCAGATGCTGGCCTATGCGGGCTCCAGCCGTGATGACGCGCTGAAAGTCACCATCAACAGCAGCGAGTTGCTGCCTGGAGAAAAGCTGAAGGTCACTGCGCTGCCCAATCTTTCCGATGCTGAACAAACCGATCCTGATTTTAAAATCGAATCCACGATATATCCGGCGGACAGCCAGGTCGCCGCGGCAGCGCTCTCCCTCTCCCGCGAAGGACAGTTATACACCGCCGAATTCCCTGAGTTGAAATCCGGGAAATATATCTTGCAGACAGTCTGCCGCAATAAAACCGGCAGCATCGGCAAACGCTACATGATGATAACCGCCGGCGATACGTTCAATGAGAATTATGACCTGAAAGTGACCAATGACAACTTTCTGAAGTTCTGCCCCTCCGGGCGCATTTACAGCACCGAAGAAAAATCGGCGTTAATCAAAGATGTGCTGGCAACCATCCAGAAAAACGATATTGAGCGGGAATGGTATCCGGTATTTGAAACGCCGTTCTTCTTCTCGGCGCTGCTCGTTTTCCTGGTGGCCGGATGGTATTTACGCAGGAGATTCAACCTCTTTTAAGGCAAGAATTATGAAAAAAATACTGAAAATCATGTTCTTTATGTTGATGGCGGCAACCGCATCCGCCGGAGAATGGCACAAAGCGGATATCGCCATGTCCGACGGCAAAATGCTTAGCGGAGAGTTGGCCATTCTCGGCAGTCGTCCGCTCACCATGATTCCGGCAGGCTCTTCCTATGAACGGAAAATCCTGTTGGAGGATGTTATTTCCATCAGCCAGATAATCGAAAAACAGGAAATGAACAAACCGTGGAAGTACAAAGAAGACGGCAAAGTAGATAAAATTTATTTTGACGGCACTTATCCGTTTATGAATCTCGGCACTGAAGTCTTGCTGACCAACGGACAACTCGTCCGCGGCCATATCATCTCTCTGCCATTCCGGTTCAAGGGCGAAGGGCCCAAAAAAATCTTTCTTAATAAGCAGGAAAAAGGTGAAGTCGGACAAACTATGAGCGACATCATCTATCCGGTAAAAATAACTTTTACGGAACGTCAGGGAATTCCGACATCCCCTGTCTCCGGAACTGTTGAAGGCTACGGCAAACTGCTGCAAGTCTCCGCGCTGGATAACCAGCGGGAAACAGTCTGCTTCGCCAATGTGAAGGACAATTCCTTTGAATTCAAAAACTTGCTGCCCGGAACATACGATATATTCATTCTTACCGACTCGCATGCGTTAGCTGGAATGTCCGGCGACGGTCCGGAAAATCTGAAAGGAGCTCCGCTGCCGGAAAACGCCATGACTGAACTGAAAAAGATGTTCCCGCTGGCGGATGATTTCTTCAATGACCGTTGGATACTTGACCTGGCCGGCAACACCTCATTCGCCAAAACTATGGCATACTTCCGCCGCGCCGATGTTTACGATGCAAAAAAACATTTAAACGGCGGATTCCTGTGGCATCTGGATATTTGGAGCTGGCATCTGGCCGGAAATGAATGGAAGATAGACCGCCGTTACATCATGCTGCGGCATAAGCAGCAGGGCGGCGAAATGAACCGCAGGCTTATCATATTTAAACAGCTTGAGTCGGTAAAACCTGGAACCGCCATAACCCTTAACGCGGAGCGGAACGGCAATGCCGGAAAATTTATCAGAAACCTTGACTAAAATGAAAATGCGGAACCTGAATCAGGCTGCATTCCGGGCGCTCTGTCGTCTGGCGGCAGTCAATCTGGTGACCATCGCCATACTGTTCATTTTCGATAATTTTACGGGGTTTTCCTCCGGCACCAGAATGTTCCTGGTGTTCTGCTGGGTTGCGCTCAACATCGGCCTGACGATAAAAACCGTGTATGAACTGCTGGCGGCGAAAATGACTGACAAACAGGCCGCAATGGAACTGGAAAAGCGGTTTAAGATCAGGGACAATTCCCTGGTTAACGCAGTCTGCTTCAAAGATGATTCCGGCATCCCGGAAGCCATGAAAAAAATGTTCCTGTCCTACGCGGATGCCCGCTGCTCAAAAATGACGATTTCAGGTCTCTGGCAGAACCGCGGTTGCCGCCGGATATTCTGGTACACGCTCATTATTTCAGGCGCTTCCCTGCTCTATTTCCTGCCGTTTTACCGTTACGCCGGTAACGCTCTGCAGCGGTTCACCGACCCGCACGCCCAGCTATCCTCGCTTAATTTCACCCAATTTCAGGTAACTCCCGGCGATGCGCTGGTTCCGGAAGGCGCAGACCTGAAAATCACGGCGGACGCATTCAGAGACGGCGAGCGCAGAAGCAGTCTGAAAATACTGATAAAAGGCGAAGGCGTCCCTGTTCTTTACCCGATGGATTCACAGGAAGGACGCGGTGTTTTCATTTTGAAGAACATGACTGCGGACCTGACTTATTCAGTACAATGCAGCAATGAATCAAGCAGGGATTTCAAAGTCTCGGTCAAACAGAAACCACGTTTTGAGCAGCTTGCCGTAACCGTGAATCCGCCGTCATATACCCGCCTGAAAGCCGAAGCCTACGGAGCAAATATCCGTGAAATATCGGCGCCGGCCGGTTCCGTCATAAATATTACCGCCGTCCCGCCGGGAAATACGGTTTGCGGATTTAACATCAACAATTCAATCAAGAACGCCAAACCGCCGCTGACCTTTAAGCTTGAGAAGAACCTTTCCGCGAATGCGTTTGTTCAAGGAGACGACGGGGTGCTTTATCAGGATACCTGGACTTGCGATTTCAAGGTGATAAATGACCGTCCGCCGCAGGTCAGGTTCCTCAATCGCGAGACCAATATTGAAGCCGGTTTCGGCCAGACTGTTCCGCTTTATTTCTCGGCGGAAGATGATTTCGGCATAGACCGGCTGGCAGTGACGGTTTCGGTGAACGACCGGAAAGCGACAATCAAGGAATTCAGGTACGACCTCCCCCCGCAAAGCCATGTAAAAGAGGTATATTCGCTGAAAATCATTCCCGGTCTGTTCCCGCCGGGCGGCAGCGCCGAAATAAATATTGTCGCTATCGACAACCATTTGCCCGGGCAAACCGGAATCACGCCGGTTCCAGTCACGATTCATGTGGTGGATTTGGTCGAAAAATTGAAGGAAAACATCGGACAAGGCCGTGATTCAAAACTTTACGAATTACTTTTCCAGGCGATAAGCCAGCAGCAGTCAATCCGCGGTTGGGTATCTGTTCAACTTAGCAGTTTCCGGAAAAACGAAGCATTCCGTTTGAGCAATGATCAGAAGAATATCAAAAATCTCCTGGCAAGAGCCGAGACCGAAGCCGCAAACCTGGTCAGGAAAAACTCGCTCAAGAAAAATTTCGCCGAAACACTGACCGCCATTAGAAACGGTCCGGCTGAAGAATTGGAAAGAATGACCGGCAATCTGGCTCAAAATATTGAAAAAAATAAATCTGCGGTCAAAGTCAACGAAATCGTTCTCATTCAGACTAAATTGATTGAGCAGCTCCAGAAACTGCTCGGCGCAATGGCGGTTTTGAAGCAGCAGGAAGTCAAACAGCAGGAGCTGGCAAAAGATGAAGCACAGGAAAAGGAGCTTTACGATAAACTGCAGCAGGTGAAATCCAAATTGGACGAATTCACGAAAGACCAGCGGAAGATTATTAAAGATACGGAAGCGCTGGATCCGAAAAAAGCTGACGACTGGAGCGACAAGGAGGAAAAACTGCTGGGCAATCTGGCGTCGCGCGAAGCGGAATGGGCGCAGTTCTTCAAAGCCGCTTTCAACGATCTGTCGAAAAAGCAGAATCAGGATTTCTCCAACTCTGCAATGGCGGATGAATTCGTCGAGATGTTCGAAGAACTGCAAAAGGCCGGCGACGCGCTGAAAAGCAAAAAGAATATCGAAATCGCCACCCTGGCCGAAGATACTGCCGCCAGCAGCTCTCAATCCGTTGCGGCCAACCTGGAACGCTGGCTGGCCGACAAACAGGATAACATCAAATGGAATGCCGAAGAAGACGGCAAGATGAATGACACCAAACTGACCGACCTGCCCGCCGAACTCACCGACATCGTCGGCGACCTGATCGAAAAAGAGGAAGACATGAAAGATGATACCCAGGACTCCACTAATTCATTCAACTGGGATACCGATGCCGCCCTCGGCTGGGGCGTCTCGGACGGCAATATTGACAGTATGCAGGCCAAAGGTATCACCGGCAACGTCATGCCCAACAATAACGAAGTCGGCGGCCGTTCCGGCGAAGGCCGCTCCGGCAAATCTTCCGGTCAGTACGTGGAGAAGGAAGCCACCGGCAGAGGCGGCGGCAGAAAAACCCCGACGCGGCTGACGCAGTCGCCATTTGAAAAAGGCACCGTCGAGGACAAATCAAAAGATGCGCAGGGCGGCGCTTCCGGCGGCGGCAAACAGTCCGGCCTCGGCGACGAAGGTCTCACCGGCGTGACGCCGGAACAGGATCAGGACATTAATCAGCGTCTGGCCGGAAATCAGGGTGAACTCAAGCAGCGGACACAAGCTTTGCTCAAAAAGCTTTCTGACCGCAATTTGCCAACCGGCGACCTGCGCGAAGCGCTTGAAAAAATGCGGCAGCTCGAGCAGGGCGGCATCAATGGCGGCGTTGATATCAAAAGGGTCAGGAACGAAATGGCCGCCGCACTCAGAAATGCCAAAACCGCGCTGGACTCATCCGTAAAATCTGAAGAGGAAAAACTGAAGCTGCGCAAACATCAGGCATTCACCGTGAAGTTCGAACAACAGGAAAAAGTACCGGCAGGGTATGAAGAATATGTCGGCCATTATTTCAAAGCATTAGCATCGGAGGCAGAAGAATGAAAAAATTGACGTTATTCGCAATCACCGCATTTTCCGGACTGCTGTGTTTAAGCGCAGGCGACAACCTTTTGCCCAATGGCAATTTTGACGAAGGCGAAAGCAGCGCGGCTAACTGGGAGACTCCCGACGGACTGACCTCATTCTGGATCTTCGAAGAAGGCAGAGGCCGGATTCTGAGAATGGATACCAGAGTCAGCAACGACCAGGTGCTGGAATGGAAAAACAAACGCAAGACAGACAGCACCGCCAAACCGCCGGAACCGATATTCCCGAAAGAGCCGCTTCAAACTGTCGCCAATGAAACCGTGGAAGGAGTCGCGCTGGACTCAATCATGATCCCGGTAAAACCTGGACAGAATTATAAGTTGAGCGTGGATTATAAAGGCAAACTCAGTCCGATTGTCTGGATAAAAGGGTTCAGAAAGCATCCCCGCAATGATTATTACACTAATTCCTATCAGACCAGGCTCGTTCCGGAAGGCGGAAAAGAAAATGAATGGAAAACCTATTCCATCGGCTTCAACCCGACTGAACGTTCGCCGGAGACAACAAAAATGAAAGTCCGCATTCACCCCTACTGGCCGCCGGCAGTTTACTGTTTCGACAATGTCCGCGTCGAAGAAATCACCCCGGAAGAAATGCAGCAGTTGGTCAAAAAACGCGCACAGAAAACGGAATAATAACAAACCTCAGTTTACCGGTGGGATTTGATATATTCGAGCAGTCCGATATCTTCGGAATAAGTTATTTTAAGATTATTGTCGGGATTGTGCACGATATGCGCCGGGAATCCGGCATATTCCATAACTCCGGCGTCATCGGTGAATTCCATCCCATTTTCTTCCGCAAGTTGGTAAGCGGCTTTGAGCCCGGCTAACGGAAATATCTGCGGAGTTTCAACCCGCCATAACGCCGACCGGTCAACGGTTTCGATAATTTTGCCTGAATCATCAGTTTTTTTAATCGTATCCGTCACCGGTTTGGCCGGTACGGCCCCGCCATATCGCACAGCGGTTTCCAGACATTTAACCAGAAGTTGCGCCGAGGCTAACGGGCGGGCGGCATCATGCACCGCGACATACTCGACATTATTGCCAAACATTGCGAGTCCGTTTTTTACCGACTGCCCGCGCGAATTGCCGCCGGGCGCAAATATTATGCGGTTGCCCGGCAGATACTCTGCCAGGATTGAACGGAATCTATCCAGCTCGGATGCGGGGCCGGCAAATACCAGATTTGAATCGGGGCAGCAACCGTAAAAATTGAGTACGGCATGGACAAACAAAGGTTTGGAATCCAGCATTTCAAACAGTTTATTGCCGGAGCCATATCGTTTGCCGGAACCGCCCGCCGCGATGATAATGCCTAAGTTGTTGATTGATTTGCTTGACATGTTTGTTATAAATGAAAAAGTTCAAACGGCCAAGACCGTTTGAACTTTCTGCATTGTGAGTTAAAAATTACTCAGCGCTGGGGATAATGATGATTTTACCGGCTTTCAGGATACCATCTTTCGGGAGATCAGTGTTGAGTTTTTTGATGTCATCAACTTTGATTCCGTACTGTTGGGCGAATTTACCGATTTCAATATCCTTTGAAACTTCAACCGTGTCAGTCTTGCCGATCGGGGCGACAGCAGCAGCAGCAGGAGCAGCGGTGGCGGCTCCGGGAGCAGCTTTCGCTTCTGCCGGTGCGGCAGTAGTGGAATCTATCGGCTTTGCGGTAGAATCAACCGGCTTGGCATTCGGATCGGATACGTTCTTCAGAATGTCATCGGTGGCAGCGTCAGCTTTTTTGGTTTCAGTCGCTGCTTCAGCAGTTTCAGTTTTCTTGGCAGCGCCGGGAACAACCAGCTTCTGTCCGGTTTTGAGAGTAGTCTTGGTGGTAATATTATTGGCCTTGGCCAGATCAGTGGCTTTAACTTTCAACTTCTTGGCTATGCTCCAAATGTTCTCACCATGCTTTACAGTATAGGAACTGGTGTCAGCGGCGGTGGCGGTAGCTGCGGCGGCAGTAGTATCTTTAGCCGCTGTGGTATCTTTAGCCGCTTCGGCAGTCTTGGTCTCATCTTTCTTGACGTCTTTGCCGTTTTTGGTCGTATCTTTCTTGGCTTCAGCAGTCTTTTTCTTATGGACCGGCTTCTTGGTTTCTTCGGTAGAGGCCGCAACAGCAGCGCCACCGGGGATAGTGAGAACCTGTCCGATTTTCAGCGGCTTCTGAACCGTCATATTATTGGCGGCGGCGAGAGCGCTTACACTTACGCCGGCTTTCTTGGCAATTTTGCCGAGTGTGTCACCGGACTGAACGGTATAAGTGCTGCCGGCGGTAATCGCTTTGGCAGACTTCGGGGCAACAGGTTTTTCCACGGGGAACTCAGGCAGCGGTTTAACGGCTTCCGGTTTCACTTCAGGCTTCACGGCTTCGGGTTTCACTTCAGGTTTAGCTTCAGCAGTTGCAGTAGGCGCGGCTCCGCCTTCCGCGGGAATGTAATGACGTTCCGCGAAGACATCCGGACCTTTACAACCACCAGTGATAGCGAATCCTGCAATTAACAGCAGATGCAACGCTGCGACCCCGACTAGAATCAAAAAGACCTTGACTTTCACTTAAAGCCTCCTCGCTTTTTTTTATGGCTTAAATTTGCCTTAATAATTTAAAATTTATCGACTAACTCAATATAAGAACTTTTATCTTAAATTCAAAATGTAAACTCAATGAAATTGAAAAATCTTGCGTTTTTTTTTGATTTTTGTTGAAAAATCTTAAAAAATACCCTTTTTTATTTATTTTCCGGCTTGGGCTGCTCTTTGTAACGCATCACCGATTCACCTTCCTGGCATAGCCCGAATTTCTCTCTGGCGACTTTTTCGACAATCGCCGGCTTATGCTCAAGTCCGTAAACTTCCTTGTTCAGCTTTACGCATTCCGCAGTTTTCAGCGCGGCCTGTTCTCTGAGTTCAGACACAATCATCTTACGTTTCTGATACTTGCGGTAAACCGGCCAGATTAAAATGGCGGAGGATACTATCAGCATCAGAACAATCAAGTAAAAAAAGTAAATTATTATTTTCTTTTTTCCATCGTCCATTTGAGAATGTCCTTAAACTCTGTTATTGCGGCGGCTGCCGGAACATCCGCAGCCGTCCGCTGATTTTTCAATAAATCCAGTAAATATCATAACGTTGAAAGTGCCAGTTGTCAAACCTGCAAAGTCATAAGAAATTCAATATTCGTTGGTATTTTCTTGAGTTTGCCGATTAACAATTCCATGGCTTCCGCCGGCGGAACCCCGTTCATTGCCTTGCGCAATGTCCAGACGCGCTGCAGTTCATCGGGATGCAGCAGCAGTTCTTCACGGCGTGTTCCGCTCATTTCAACGTTGATCGCGGGATAGATTCTCCGGTCGGAAAGACGACGGTCAAGGTGCAATTCCATATTGCCGGTACCCTTGAATTCTTCAAAGATCACGTCATCCATCCGGCTGCCGGTTTCGATCAGGGCGGTCGCGATAATCGTCAGACTGCCGTGATTTTCAATATTTCTGGCGGCGCCGAAGAAACGTTTGGGTTTGTGCAGAGCATTGGCGTCCACCCCGCCGGAAAGAATCTTTCCGCTGTGCGGCTGAAGCGTATTATACGCACGGGCCAGGCGGGTGATGCTGTCCAGCAGAATTACTACGTCATTCTTATATTCGACCAGGCGCTTGGCTTTTTCGATGACCATTTCCGCAACTTGCACATGCCGTTCCGGCGGCTCATCGAAAGTGGAGCTGATGACTTCGGCGTTGACGCAGCGCTGCATATCGGTCACTTCTTCCGGGCGCTCGTCAATCAGCAGAATAATCAGTGTCACGTCCGGATTGTTTTTCCGGATGCTGTTGGCCATCTTCTGCAGCAGTACGGTTTTACCGGTTCTGGGCGGAGCCACGATCAGGCCGCGCTGCCCTTTGCCGATGGGGGAAACCAGGTCAACTACCCGGGTGCAGAACTCTTTCGAATCCAATTCCAATACCAGCCGCTGGGTCGGAAAATAAGGGGTCAGGCTGTTGAACGGAATAATCTCTTTTTTGCGGTCCGGCGAATCGTGGTTGATGTTTTCCACTTTGAGCATGGCGAAAAAACGTTCTTTTTCGCGGGGCGGACGAATCTGGCCGCCGACAAAATCCCCGGTTTTCAGGGCAAAACGTTTGATCTGAGACGGGCTCAGGTAAATATCTTCCGAACACGGCAGATAACTGTAGCCAGGTGACCGCAGGAAGCCGAAGCCGTCCGGCAGCACTTCCAGATAACCGCTGCCGTACATCTGGCCGCTTTTTTCGGCATTGGCCTTCAGAATTTCAAAAATCAAGGTGGATTTTTCAAGCGCGCCGATGCCTTCAACTCCAAGTTCAGTCCCCATCTGGGCAAGCTCAAGCATGGATTTGCCCTGAAGCTCGTTGATATTCAGGCTGGAGGTAACCCGGTCGCGCTGCTGATCGTCCTGTTGTTTTTTGCCGTTGCCGTTGACATTGCCGCCGCCGGCATTGACGTTGCCGCCGTTGCTGTGCTTTTTGCTTTCCTGCTGCTGGTTCGGCAAACCATGCCTTTCCGGCGCGGATTTTTCCGGAGAAGGTTTTTCCGGCTCCACGGCCTGAGGGGCCTGAGTGGCCGCTTCGAATTCCGGAACAGGCTCTTCCTGAACATCGGCGGGGATGACAGGTTCAATATCGGAGATATCATCGCCGACCAGACGCGCAATCTCTTCAGACGCCTCTACCGGGGACGGATGATATTGCGGCTCGGCATGAACTGAATAATTGACCTTTTCCGGAGTTGCCGCGACCGGCGGAACCGGGTTCAAGTCACGGCTGGCGTCAATGGATTTTTCCGGAGATGACGGCATTGCGGCTTCCTCGCTGGAGGAGCTTTTCAGGTCAGAGACATTTTCTGTCTTTTTCGGGGGGCGTCCGCGCTTTTTCGGACGGACCTCATCGGTTTCGTTTGTGATTTTATCCTTGTCTTCCATATTCTTCCCTTATTTGATGGTTAAGAATTGTACATTGTTCATTTAATAATTCGACACGGCTTTCATTGATCAATCCGTAATCGGCTTTTTCCAGTTTCACATCCGAAGAGAGCTGATTATTCATTCTCAGCCGGATGTCCTTTTCGTCAAAACCACGCTCTTGCAGCCGCTTGTGCTGGCTGGCGGCGGATGTCCACACGCAGATTACAGCGTCAAACTTATCTTCCATTCCCGCCTCGTAAAGCAGCGGCACTTCAAAAAGCACAAAGTCGTTATCAACGCGGGAAACCAGGTCCGCAGCTTTCTCCATGATAATCGGATGCAATACCGAATTGAGCCAGCTCAACTCTTTTTTATCATTGAAGACTATCGCGGCAATCTTCTTCCTGTCGGCAGTGCCGTCATCTTTGATGATGTCCGCTCCCCAGCGTTCCGCAATTGCGGCATTGAATTCCAAATCCCCTGAGTTATAGATATCGTGACATATCCGGTCCGCGCTGAGGGTAAACCACCCCATCCGGGAAAACATTTCCAGAACAGTGCTTTTTCCGCTGCCTATACTTCCGGTCAGAGCCGATATCATCAAAAATTTTCTCCAATTACGTTCTTTTGCCGCAATGCTTCAAATTGAAGAATCGTTCCTGAATGTTGCACCTGGAGTAAATCATGCCGCCTGTTTTGAAACAGATAACGGAAAAATTATTCTGATTATTTTATCTCAGCCCATACTGTAAAAACGGGAATAAGATAAACTGAAATCTTGTTTTTGTGAAATTAAATCAGGTCTAAATCTTAAATTTGATAAGCTTCAACGACTGGTTATCACAATACTGTATAAGCCTGAAAATTGCAAATATAAAAAATAAAAAAATGTTAAAAAAAAGTTCCGCCCGTTTTTCTCTCCGCTTGTTGAGGCTATATTTCACCTTGTGCCTTATATAAAAAAACTATACAAAAAAAATGGAGTATTTCATATGAATAACGCGCCGCATATCGTAAACCGGCAGCATCTGTTCGCCGCCCAATGGCTGCGGCTTGATCTGGTGCACTACGTTGACCGCCGCGGCCATGAACGCAAATGGGAAGCCGCCCAGCGGATCAACTGCAACGGCGCGGTACTGATGATTGCGGAACTGCGCGCCTCCGGCGAAATCATCCTGGTCCGTCAATACCGCCCCCCGGCGGACAAAGAGGTGATCGAATTCCCCGCCGGATTAATTGATGACGGAGAAACCCCGGATGAAACCGCCGTCCGCGAACTGCTGGAAGAGACCGGTTATCACGGAACTGTCACCGACGTCTCGCTGCCGGGGTTCAACTCGCCCGGCATGACCGGCGAAATGATTTATACCGTTTCCATGAATATTGACGACTCCGCACCCCGCAACCGCGAACCGGTTTCCAAACAGGAGGAATCCGAAGACATCGAAACCTTCCTTGTCCGTAAAGACGAATTGGAAGTTTTTCTCCGTGACGCCGCCGGCAAAGGCTGGGGCATTGACGCCAAAGTAATTACCTACGCCAGAGGAGTCGGCCCAAAAAAACAGTAACACGCCTTTTCCCTAATTTGGGAAGACTGAGAGGACTGAGAGGACTGAGAGGACTGAGAGGACTGAGAGGACTGAGAGGACTGAGAGGACTGAGAGGACTGAGAGGACTGAGAGGACTGAGAGGACTGAGATATTGCCGTCCGAGACGAACGGCAACACAACAAAACCATTTTGGAAAATTCGGATATTTCGTAGATTCATTTGCCGTCAACCGTTCCGCCCGCCCCATAATTCCCATGCGTTGTTTTCCTCCCCATGCTGACGGATTTAGCGCCATTCGGACAGACCACGCTCACAAAAAATAATCATGCCATAATCTTGGATAGCGTGTAAAAGAAACTGCCGATAAACACCAGTGTGGCCAATATTTTCAGGATGATGCTGAACGGCTGAAGCTTTGGGTGCAGCCCCCAAAAATAGTGAGCGTGAATAAACATGCCTATGGCGATGTAGGCGATAGCAAGAGCAACGGCGGCAGGGCCGACAATGTCAAGATGCGCACGGCTCCCAAAGAAGCGAGCATGGCCAGTGAACAGGCAACGTACCCCGTAGCCGACAGGGATGAGCGCCAATCCGGCACCGAGCAACCACATCTTAATGCAGCCTCCAGATGGGGTGCCGGCCAAATCTTCTGCGTCGTCAAACGCTGTGTGATGTTCTTTATTCGTCCAAATGCCCATATATGCAAAGTTGCCTAAAGTTATTAAATTTTTGGTAGCGTCTCAACTTGGAGACCTGAACACTTGAGTTCATTATTAACCGGCATCGTGCCGCCCCATGTTCTCTGTATCTTTGTACATAATTTACCATATATTTTATATAAAAATGGTTGTTAAATCAATTTTTTCCTGCGATATAATTGATATAAGCTTTATTTATCATCCGGATTGCCGCCTTTTACCACATATCGCTTAATTCCAGCTTCCTTGGCGGCCTTCTGTAACCAGTCGGGATCGCCTACTCCGAAAGTTAGACTTACACAATTGTAAACGGTTTCTAATGTAAGCTATAAAAACCAGGAATCAACTATTTTTATATCCTGAAGGGATAATTTGTTTTACCCTAGTTTTCGGCATAATCCAAAGCGGCGCAGGGTCGTCGCAGTCCAGTCCTCCTCTGGCGGACAAGAAATTGCTCCGCAATCATAAAAGTGTAAATGGTGAAAAATTGCATTTAAATGCTTTATTGCTAATCATTAACACAATATCAAATTGACAAAACTGCTATAAGTAAAAAGGCAATTGAAAATTAAAAAACCGGGAACTATTACCCCAAAATTAAGGATTTGATTAACTTTATGGAAATATTATTGAAAATTGCAGACAAGCGATGGCGCATCCCCTGGGAACGCCGGTCTCCGTACCGGCTTTTTCAAGACACGATTCATAGATTCCAGATGAACGGATTGAGAAACAGCCTGCCGGTAC
>CAIKZE010000160.1 GCA_903831825.1 uncultured Lentisphaeria bacterium
CTATCCAAAGTCTCGGAGTGGGGTAAATAATTGAAAATTGAAAATTGAAAATTATAAAACGGGGAAAGCAAAAGATTGGAGCAAAATGCATTGTGCTCAACGACTATCCAATGTCTCGGAGTGGGGTAAATAATTGAAAGTGGAAAATTGAAAATTGAAAATTATAAAACGGGGAAAGCAAAAGATTGGAGCAAAATGCATTGTGCTCAACGACTATCCAATGTCTCGGAGTGGATTATGAAAACTGAAAAGCATTGTGCTCAATGGCTCTCTAACGGCTCTGGAATGTCTAAAATGGTTGTGAATACAGATGAGAATAATGAGAATAATGGGAATAATGGGAGTGATGATGAAAAATCTGCTGAAGCCTCTGCTCAACAGGTCTCTAGAGTCTTCCCGCAGGCGCGGGATGGTTTTATTGTAGTGCCGTCCGTCTCGGACGGTAGATCCGGAACCTCCCTCTCAGAGAGAGGGCGCTACACCGAAAGCATTGTGCTCAACGACTCTCCAATTACTCGGAGTCGGGTATCTCCAGAGGCGAATAGAACGCTTGGCTTGACCGCTATCCAATTTACTGATTATTAGATGCTGAAAATATTTTTTCGATATTTTTTTTATTTTAATGTTTACTTTTTCGATAAAGATGATATAATATACAAATAAGCTTAATAACAAACAAACATAATACATATATAGATAATGTTTACATCATTGATAATGTTTAAATAAAGACGGGGGATAAAAATGGATGCGGCGCAGATAAAAACATTACAGGAAGAATTGAAGAATAAAGGACCGGAAGAGATTCTTGTCCGGATAAGCGAAATATTCGGCGACGGTGTTTTGTTTGCTTCCGCGCTTGGGGCGGAGGATCAGGTCATAACGGACATCATCGGCCGGCAAGGGCTCAAGATTCCGATTATCACGCTGGATACCGGACGCCTCTTCAACGAAAGTTATCAACTATTGGAAGATATCGAGAAGAAATACGGAATCAGGGTAAAACTTTACTTCCCCGATAAAACGGCGGTCGAATCTATGACCGCTGAACATGGCGTCAATTTATTCCGCGAAAGCATTGAAAACAGAAAGCTGTGTTGCCGGGTAAGGAAAATAGAACCTTTGCGCCGGGCGCTGACCGGTTATAAAGCCTGGCTCTGCGGCCTGCGCCGGGAACAGTCCGTAACCAGAAATGAAATTCAAACCATAGAGTGGGATGAAACCAATCAATTAGTCAAAATCAATCCGCTGGCAGACTGGACGGAAGCCCGGGTCTGGGAATACGTCAAAAGTCATGAAGTCCCGTATAATAAATTGCATGACGAGGGTTTCCCCAGCATCGGCTGCGCCTGCTGTACCAGGGCGGTAAAGCGCACGGAGGACGTCAGGGTCGGACGCTGGTGGTGGGAAACGCCGGAACAAAAGGAATGCGGATTGCATGTGGTTGACGGCAAACTTGTCAGAAAAGAAAAAGTATAGGCGGGTAAAGCCCGCCTCCTGAGAATTCAGTAGTCAGAAGTCAGTAGTCAGAATTAACAGCCGGTATGACGGTATGACGGCATGACTGTAGAACCGTAAAACCGTAGAACCGTAAAACTGGAAAAGGAATAATCCAATGTCAGAATACAGTCTCAGTCAATTAAGACAACTTGAAGCGGAAAGCATTCATATTTTCCGCGACGCGGTCGGTCAGTTCGAACGCCCGATACTTTTGTACTCGATCGGCAAAGATTCATCAGTGCTGGTCAGGCTCGCCCAGAAAGCGTTCTATCCTGGACGGTTGCCGTTCAAGCTGCTGCATATCGATTCAACCTGGAAATTCCGGGAGATGATCGAATTCCGGGACCGGTTCTGCGCGGAACAGGGTCTGGAACTGATCGTTCACCACAACAAGGAAGGCAAAGCCGCCGGGGCAAACCCGTTTGACTACGGCAGCCGGAAATATACCGACATCATGAAAACCCAGGCGCTGCTGCAGGCGCTGGACGCCGGAAAATTTGACGTCGCATTCGGCGGCGCGCGGCGCGACGAGGAAAAATCCCGCGCCAAAGAGCGGATTTACTCTTTCCGCGACCGCCATCATCAATGGGACCCCAAAAACCAGCGGCCGGAATTGTGGTCGCTGTATAACGGGCGCATCAATCCCGGCGAAAGCGTGCGGGTCTTTCCGCTGTCCAACTGGACGGAAGTGGATATCTGGCAATACATCCGGCTGGAAAAAATTCCGATTGTTCCGCTCTATTTTGCCAAAAAGCGGCCGGTAGTGGAACGCGACGGCACCCTGATTATGGTGGACGACGACCGGATGCGCTTGAATCCCGGCGAAAAACCGGTGGAGAAACTGGTAAGATTCCGCACCCTGGGTTGCTATCCGTTGACCGGGGCAATTGAATCAAGCGCGGAAACGATAGAAGAGATTGTTGCGGAGATGCTGCAAACCAGACTCAGCGAACGCTCGACCAGAGTTATTGACCACGACGGCGACTCATCAATGGAACAAAAGAAACGGGAAGGATATTTTTAAGGCGGGAGCTGACCGCAAAACAGAAGTCAGTAGTCAGAAGTCAGTAGTCAGAAGTCAGTAGTCAGAATGGAACAAAGATAGTTAAGAATAAAACCGGAAGTCAGTAGTCAGTAGTCAGTAGTCAGTAGTCAGAATGGGACAAAGACAGTAAGAATAAAGCCGGAAGTCAGTAGTCGGAAGTCAGTAGTCAGAATGGGACAAAGACAGTTAAGAATAAAACCGGAAATCAGGAGACAGCGTCAGACTGCGGGAAACGCAGTCTTAGGGAATAAGGAACTCTCAGGAATTTGAAAAGTCTTTCAAAGTAAAAACAGAGTTTCAAAGAAATCAGGATAAAACAGAAAAATAAAGGCATTAATTATGGATATCGATAAATTTTTAAATCAGCACGAAAAGAAAGACCTGCTGCGGTTTCTGACCTGCGGCTCGGTGGACGACGGCAAATCAACGCTGATCGGGCGGCTGCTGTTCGACAGCAAACTGATCTATGAAGACCAGTTGAGCGCCCTGCGCCGCGACAGCGAAAAAAACGGCACCACCGGCGCCGGCGAGATTGATTACGCCCTGCTGCTGGACGGTTTGAAGGCTGAACGCGAACAGGGAATTACCATTGACGTGGCATACCGCTATTTTTCCACGCCGAAGCGGAAATTCATTATCGCGGACACCCCCGGACACGAACAATACACCAGAAACATGGCTACCGGCGCGTCAACCGCGAATCTGGCCATCATCCTGATTGACACCCGTTACGGGGTGGTTACCCAGACCAAGCGTCATGCGTTTATCATTTCGCTGCTTGGGATCAAACATCTGGTGGTGGCCATCAACAAAATGGACCTGGTGGATTATTCCCAGGAAGTTTTTAACAACATCCGCCAGAGTTTCGCGGAGTTTGTCGAGCATCTGGACATTCCCGATGTTCAATATATTCCGATTTCCGCGCTGAAAGGCGAAAATGTTGTGGAAAAATCCGCCGTCATGTCATGGTATCAGGGCGATTCCCTGCTGGAATTCCTGGAGACGGTAAATGTTGCCAGCGACCGTAATTTCACGGATTTCCGTTTCCCGGTGCAATACGTCAGCCGTCCGCATCTGGATTTCCGCGGCTTCGCCGGAACTGTCGCTTCCGGCGTGATTAAAGTGGGGGATAAAGTCAAAGTTCTGCCTTCGCTGAAACTGTCAAAAATAAAAAATATTGTCACCGCTGACGGCAATCTCCAGGAGGCATTTCCGCCGCAGGCAGTGACTATTGAGCTGGAAGATGAAATTGATATCAGCAGCGGCGATATGCTGGTGCATGTCAACAACCAGCCTAAAGTCAGCCAGCACTTCGAGGCGGTCGTGATCTGGATGACAGACACTCAATTGAAGCCGGGCAGCAACTATCTGATCCGCCACGCCGGGCGCAATGTCAAATCCAGAGTTGACACCATCCTCTATAATATTGACGTAAACAGCCTGCAAAAAAATAAAACTGAAGGTTTGGGCCTCAATGAAATCGGCAGAATCGTGGTCTCAACCACAAAACCGCTGTATTTCGACGCTTATTCCAAAAATCACGAAACCGGCAGTTTCGTGCTGATCGACCCGATAACCAACGCCACCGCCGGGGCAGGCATGATTATTGAGGGCGTATCGTTTGATTCCAAGCAGGAAGACGGGGTCAAAGATACGGAAACCCGGTTGAAGGATCATGTGGAACGCCGGGAATTTTACTGGGAAACCGGCCTGGTGGAAAACAAGGAGCGAATATTGCGCAACCGCCACATGGGCAAAACAATCGTCGTCACCGGCAGCAACAATAACGCAGTTCAGGAACTGGCAACGAAACTGGAGCAGCGGCTGTTCCGGTTGAACATGAATTCGTATTATCTGGGCATTTCCAGCATCAGCAACGGGCTTGACGCGGACATCCGGAACAGTCCGATCGAACTCGATGAGCGCGTCCGGCGGCTGGGCGAACTGTCCAGAATCCTGACCGACGCCGGTTTGATTTTCATCACGGCGCTGACCCAGGCCGACGATTATGAGTTAAACCGGCTGAAAGTCCTGAATTCGCCCAATGAACTGCTGATTATCAACGTGGACGAATCGAATTTCAAAACCATTGCGGCGGATGTAAATCTGGCGTCGGCAGACAGTCTGGAAAGTAACTTGCAGGCCATCATTAAACTGCTGTCCGCCAAAAATATTATTCCGGAATATTGCATCTGACATTTAAAAAGAATTGAATGGTTTTATATTAAATCACAATTTCTTATACAAGGAGATGGATTTGAAAAACAGCAGCATTGCGGAATTTCATGAACTGTATCTTCAGCTTAAAACTAAAATTGACGAATACCTGACCGGCGGCATAACGGCAGACCAGTTAAAACCGTTTACCGCGCCGTTCGGGATTTACGAACAGCGCAACGGCTTGTTCATGGTCAGGATCAGGATTTCCGGAGGCCGGATCACCTTGAAAAATCTCCGGGATATCGCCAGGATCATGGCGCGGAACAAGATCGGGTACGCCCATCTTTCAACCCGCCAGGATATCCAGTTGCATGAGGTTCACGCCGAAAATATTTTTTCGACAATTGAAGACTGCGATTTAAGCGGATTCCCGTTCAAAGGCGGCGGCGGCAACACTTACCGGAATATCCTCGCTTCGGCGGACAGCGGTTTTGGCCGCGATTCAGTTTTTGACGTCATGCCTTATGTAGAAGAACTGAACAGTTTTCTGAGAAAATATGAGAAAGCTTTCAGCCTTCCGCGAAAGTTAAAGACAGGTTTTTTCAGCAATCCGCATGAAGTTTTGAATGCCGCGGTTCAGGATTTAGGTTTTGCCGCAAGAGCTCAAGACGGCCGCAAAGGCTTCAAAGTTTACGGCGGCGGCGGCATGGGCCGGGAAAGTTCGCTGGGAATAGTATTATTTGACTTCCTGCCGGGTTCCCAAGTTACCCGTTGCGCGGCTGCCATGACGGACCTTTTTTACGATCACGGCGACCGGACCAACCGCAACCAGGCCAGAATCCGCTTTATTTTGAAGAAGCTTGGAGCGGAGGAATTTAAAAAACTGTTTCACGAATATTATGCGAAAACTCCAGATTATGCGTCATCGTTGCCTCCGCAGACCGACTATGTGCACCTGACGGTAAGGGTCAAATGCGCTGAAACGCCGTCAGTGCCTGCAAACGGGTATGATTCATGGAAGAAATACGCAGTTACCCCTACTAACCTCGACCCGGAAGTTTCCTCGGTACGGCTGTATGTTCCGTATGGCAATTTAACCGCGCCCCAACTGGTAAAACTGGCCGCGATGGGTGAAAAGCTGAACTGCGGATTTCTGCGGCTGCTGCCGTCGCAGGATATCCTGATTCCGCTGGCACATGCTTCAAGCCTTGCGGAAATTTACAATTCACTGCTGAAGGATTTTCCTGGAACCGATTTGACGCTTAAATCGTTTAAAGGCCATATTGTTTCCTGCGTCGGCTCCGGTGTATGTAAAATCGGCATCCTGAAATCCTCTGACATTGCCGATGCGGTCGGCGCTGAAATGGATAAACTGCTGCCGCCTGACACGCCGGAGAAAGTTGAAATATTGCGTACCTTAACTGATCAAATCAGAATATCCGGCTGTCCCAATTCGTGCGCCGGTCACCCGTCCGCCCAAATCGGCCTGCAAGGGCAGAAAAAGCGCATTGGAGAAAAAGTGGAAGATGTATGTCTGTTCTTTACCGGCCTCTCGGCCGATGAAAACACCTTGCGGCTGTCTTCCCCGGCAACAGAAGAAGAATATGTAAAAGTCGCGGATATCCCGTTAAAAATCAAGGATTTATTAGTATAAGCCGACATTCCATAAAATTTTATTTCCTAAATAACTGAAGTTATGCTATAATATTGGTTTATAAATATTTGAGTATAACCTTTTGAAGTTTTTCTCTGAAAAGCAATTGTCCGAAGATAAACGGAAACGGTATGTCTATGAACGAGCAACTTAACTTGCTGCTGGTCGAGGATTCGGAAAGCGACGCGGCCATAATTGTCCGCTTACTGGAAAAGGCCGGCTATAAAGTTAATTGGGAAGTGGTTGAAGACGCCAGTCAGATGTGCGCCGCCCTGTCCGGCAAACAGTGGGATATCGTAATTTCCGACTATAATCTCCCGCAATTCGACGCGTTGTCCGCGCTCACCCTGGTACAGCAAGCCAACCTTGATACCCCGTTTTTAGTCGTATCCGGCTGTATCGGCGAAGAATCCGCCGTCGCAATGATGAAAGCCAGCGCCAAAGATTATATCATGAAAGACAACCTGTCCCGGCTGATACCTGCGCTGGAACGCGAACTCCATGATTCGCAAGTGCTGCGGGAACAGCGCATAACTGAAGCGGCGTTGCACGAGAGCGACCAGCGCTTTCATGCGGCTTTTGAGAATGCCGCAATCGGAATGTCCCTGATTGCGCCTGACGGCAACTTTATGAAAGTCAATGATGCGCTGTGCGAACTGACCGGATATTCGGAAAAAGAACTGCTCTCCAAAAATCTGCTGGACATCTCCCACCCGGATGACCGGGAGAACAGCCTGAAGCTCATGGATAAAGTGCTCTCAGGCAAAATCAATCACTATCACATTGAGAAACGCTATCTTCATAAACAGGGACATGTTATCTGGGTTCTGCTAAGCGCCTCGCTGGTCAGCGATGATAACGGCGGGCCATTGTATTTTATTTCCCAAGTTCAGGATATCACCCAACATAAAAGATATGAACAGGAACTTCAGGAACTGAATGTCTCCAAGGATAAATTTTTCTCCATCATCGCTCACGACCTGAAAAGCATGTTTAATAACCTTCTGGGTTTCAGCGATTTATTGAAAGCGGAAATAAAGACCGGCGACGAAGCGACGGTTGAGCAGTATGTCGACATTATTAATTCGTCAGCGCATCAAACCTACGCCATACTCGCCAGCCTGCTGGAATGGGCAAACTCGCAGCGCGGCAAAATACCGTTCAACCCCGCTTCAATAGTTTTAAGCGACCTGCTTAAGGAAGAATTGGAAGTCCTGAGTAAAAGCGCCGGACAAAAGAATATCGAGTTAAAAATCTGCGTCCCTGAAAAACTAGCCCTGACGGCAGATAAGGATATGCTTAAGACCATTCTGCGCAACCTAATTTCAAATGCCATTAAGTTCACGCCGAAAAACGGCAAAATTGAAGTGCATGCAACACAAGGCGAGCAACAGGTCGAAATAGCCGTCTGCGATAACGGCACCGGCATGACTCAGAAAAACCTTGATAAACTGTTCAAGCTCGACATCATCAACTCAACTCCCGGCACCGAAGATGAAAGAGGAACCGGGCTGGGCCTGATGCTGTGCAGCGATTTCGTGAAAAAACACGGCGGAAAAATATGGGCGGAAAGCGAACCGGCGAAAGGCAGCAACTTCAAATTCACCATGCCGCGATGACCCAATAAAGCCAGAAATCAGTAGTCACGCATCCAGTCTTTCCAATCTGCGCCTTATTGCGCTTTCCGGTTCTTCTGCTTATAGGCATCGTATTCCGCCAGCGTTCCGGGGAAATCAACGACCCTGCCTTCATCAATATCAATAATCCTGGTCGCCAGGCTGCTGATGAATTCACGGTCATGACTGACAAATATCACCGTCTCGTTAACCAGGGAAAGCGCGTAATTCAGCGCCTCAATTGATTCCAGGTCCAAATGGTTGGTCGGCTCGTCCAGCACCAGCACATTGCCGGCTTCAAGCATCATTTTAGCGATGATCAGACGGGCCTTTTCTCCTCCGGAAAGCACTTTAACCGGTTTATAAACTTCATCGCCGCTGAACAGCATTTTACCCATGAATGAACGCAGCTCCATTTCGCTGAGCCCGGTTTCCGGGCCGAAATGGGCCAGCCAGTCGATAGACCGCTCCTCGGTATTCAGCATATCGGAAGTATCCTGAGGAAAATAACTTATTTTTACGGTTTCACCATGAACGACTTCGCCGTTGCATGGTTCAATGAGTTTCATCAAAATCTTCAACAAGGTCGTCTTTCCTGCGCCGTTGGTTCCGATAATCGCGACTTTCTCATTATTCGCGCAGGCAAAATAAAGATCCTTGAACAGAACGTGATCATATTCTTTCTCTATTTTTTCCGCTTCAATGACTTTCTCGCCCAGCCGCTGTCCGGCGGTAAAACGGATATAAGGCGATACGCGCGAACTCGGCCTTATCTCATTGAGCTGAATCTTGTCCAGTTCCTTCTGGCGCGACGTTGCCTGCTTGGCTTTGGACGCGTTGGCGCTGAAACGGTTGATAAAACATTTCAGATCTTCAATCCGCTTTTCTTTCTTCTTGTTGTCTTTTAACTGCAACTCAATCGCCATGGCGCTGGCGGTCATAAAAAAGTCATAGTTGCCGTTAAACAAACGTATTTCCTGGTAATCCAGGTCGGCGATATGAGTACATACTTCATTAATGAAATAACGGTTATGCGAAATCACGATGACCGTGCCTTTATGCTGCTGCAAAACTCCGCAAAGCCAGTCAATGCTGTTCATGTCAAGATGGTTGGTCGGTTCGTCCAGCAACAGGATTTCAGGATTGTAAAACAGCACCTGGGCCAGCAACACCCGCAACTTGAAGCCGCCGGTCAAGGTTGACAGCGGCATACTGTGCTTGTCTTCCGGAATGCCCAGGCCGACTAAAAGTTTAGCCGCGTCAGCCTCCATCGTGTAACCGCCGGCGTTGCCGAACAGCTCTTCGATGTCGTTGGCCCGGTTTTCCTCCTCCTCGGTCAGTTCCAACTGGGAGAAAAGATATTCCCGTTCCTTGTGTATTTTCCAGAGATTCTCGTTGCCCATGTAAACGGTGTCGAGAATAGTTTCATTTTCATATTGATAATGGTCCTGCTTCAGATACCCCACCCGGCAATCGCGGTCGATCACGACCTCGCCGGTAGTCGCCTGCAACTGTCCGCTCAGTATCCGCATAAACGTTGATTTGCCGGAACCGTTGGCGCCGATCAGCCCGTAACGGTTGCCCGGAGTGAACTTTACAGAAACATTTTCGAACAGTATCTGCTGTCCGATTCTCATCGAAATATTGGCTGCTGCTATCATTAAAACAATCCCATGTTAAATATTTTAAGCGCCGTGTAATGTACTCAATATTTGCGAAAATTCAACATCATAACCGCTTTTCATATAGACATTTTCAAAGTGGCAAGATACCTGTTTTATCCAGTAGAACATTACATCTGACCTAAAAAAACCATATTCTCCTCAATTTCATTCTTATAATAAACTTTAGAGGAGAAAGATAATAAATAAGTCACAATTCATAAATTTTGGGAAATCAACGTCGCTCCCGGCAATGTTGCCGGGGAATTGTGGCGAGATAAATGGACTTTAACTTTTATATTTTAATGCTTGCATCATATCACATATCCAACTATATTCCGATTATATTAACTGATACGTGCTTCGAAGTAAAAAGGATAATATTATATGTGGAAGACTATTCTGCTGATGTTCGCCGTGACAATTATAGGAACCGGGTGCAGTATAACGCCATTGCTCAATCCGCCGGTAGAAGACAAGAAACTGGATGCAGCTACTAATAAAGCGCTGATTGGCAAGTGGAAAGCTGACTCTAACAATACCATTTATGAAGGCGAGGTGACTTGGGCTCTTGATGAAAAGGGTAAACCCATGGATCGTTTGCAAATAGTTGCCACCGCTAAGCGCGATGCTAAAAGTAAACCGTTAGCGTCTATGATGGGCGGAGCCTTCAATATTGACAATGAGATTTATATTGTGCTTTGTGCTGATATTACAAAATTATTCCCCGAAGATAAAAATGCCGAAGAGTCTGTTTTTATGGTGCGGCCTAACTTCTTTGTGGCTAAATTAACTCCAGATGGCGCTAATTTTAATTTTCAATGGATTGATTTTTTCGAGAAGACTACTAATACAGCAGGGGAAAACATAGATACGCCAATTGATCCCCTGGCTAAAAAGGAGAATAATTTAATGATTAACAGCACCAATGAGCTGCAAAAATTACTTAAAGAGAAAAAATATAAATTACAATCTCCTATACTGATGCAGAAGCAATAATCACTGCCATTCCACAAACTGCTCAGATACAGGACTAGACCGACGTTATTTTAGTTTAGAGAGGAGAACACACATGCGCATATCATTCTTTATGGCATTTATTGCCAACGTGGCGTTAACTCTGGTTTCTCTTGTTATATTGCCGGCCAGGGTTGCGAGTCATTTTGGCATAGACGGGGTGGCGAACGGCTGGGCGGAGAATTATGCCAATAGTATCACGATGACCGGTTTGCAAGTTTTCTTCTTTTGTATCTTTTATTTCTTGCCTCGGCTGATTTTTCTGTTCCCGGTTAAATTGGTTAACCTTCCCAATAAGGAGTACTGGCTGAATCCGGCCAGGAAGACACTCACTATCAATAAACTACAGAATTTTATGTGCAGTTTTGGCGTTGCGATATTCCTGTTGATATTTACTGTCGGATTGCTTACGCTTCAAGCTAATTTGTCCAAGCCGGTCAGGTTGAATATCTATGTGTTTAACGTCTCACTAAGCTTATTTACGATTTATCTTGTCGGATGGACGATTATGCTTTTCCGTGCATTCAGGATACCGCCAGCGGTAAAATAAAAAAAAGCCGACAGAATTACTTCTGCCGGCTATTAAAATGCTTTGGAGTCGCTGAAACTTAGTAGCTTCTGCGATTGCCGCCGCCGAATCCGCCGCCACCGCCGCTGCTGCGACGTTCGCCGCCTTCGGGTTTCGGACGGGCTTCATTCACATTGATATTTCTGCCTTCAAGTTCTGAGCCGTTGAGGGCTTTGATTGCAGCCATTGCTTCTTCCTGGTTGGGCATTTCGACGAAACCGAAGCCTTTGGAGCGTCCGGAATCGCGATCCATTACTACGCGAGCAGATTCGATCTGTCCGTGAGCCTGGAATGCTTCTCTGAGTGATGCGTCTGTGGTCTTGAATGAGAGGTTGCCGACATAGAGGTTCATTTTTCTTCTTCCTACACGCCATGATGATTATTATACACCGAAAATATTTCCATGGCCAGAAATATATTTCGATATTACTCTTTAACCCGGCAGGTAAATCTCCGGTTTTCATCAGCCTAAACCGAGGCAGATAAAATAGAACAATTACTGGGCAGGACTAATTCCCGTCCGGTAAATTTTGACAACCGCTCATAAATTTAACACTTACAAATCATTATCAAAAATTCTACATTCACTATAATAGCAATAAATACAACGAAATGCAAATATATTTTGCGAATATTTTGCATTCTGTTGCATTTCAGGTGGAAATTATACGAAAACCATGCGTTATTTTACTGGTGCCTGTTGCTGCCGAATGTTTTAGTCCAGAGAACTGTCATTCAATATTTTATCATATTGGACAGATTTTAATTCGCGCATGATTCTGTCGTAGGATTTTTTAGTTCCAGTTTTTTTGCCGGCTATTTCCGGATTTAAAATCATTGTGGCATGATTTAAATGTTTCATATAACGCGATAATTCATGCGGTTCGATGAAAATCATCTGGAAACCGTTCTCAATAAGTTTGCGATGAATCACCTTGCCGGCAGTTTGCGCTTCGTCGAAAAAGCCCTTAGTGTATTTTCTTATCAATTCAGTCCGGTACAGGGCGCAATGGCTACGGAGGTAATAATAGTTGTCTCCCGTGCCGATGATGCCGCTGCGCTTTCTGCCGGTAAGCGGGAACCATATCCATTTCTGCAAAAACTCTTCGATGACTTTGCCGAAACGTTTTAAGGGGGAGACATATTCCAGTTTCCAACTGCCGACGCCGGCGATTTTATCCGATTGTTGAATTTTGCCGATTAGAAAGTCCAGCCAGCCGTCATCTGTTACGATAGTGTCGGTATGAATGGATAGGACATACGGAGTATCAACCGCCTGCATACCGGTGTCCAGTGCGATGGCGTGCATGGCTGCCGGCTCTTCTCCGGCGATATCCTTGCGCTCGATCAGCGAAATCCATTTTACGGACCGCAGATAAGCTAATGATTCGCCTCCTGAATTATTGTCGATGGCCAGAACTTTTATCCTGCTCAAATCAGTATGCATTTTCAGCGACCGCAGACACAGTTTTGCCAGTTCCAGGGTTTTATAATGCGGCAGCAGGATAGTTACCTGCGGCGACGATTTATTTTCAGTTGTTATTTCCATTTAATATTCCCAACGCTAAAATTATTCCATTTTCAATAGACAAACCCAATATTATAATCCAATATTACAGTTTAACAAGTGGCTAACTCTATAGTTCGCGGTTCAATAATCCTTGATGACGGCTTCCAGCGCATCGGCGAAACGGCAAATGTCATCGCTGGAGTTATTGCGCCAGAAACTGATTCGCAGAGCGGAAAAAGCGTCTTTTTTGTTGTAATTCATGGCAGTCAGAGCCGGACTGGGAAGATTGCTTTCGGCGCTGCACGCGCTGCCGGAGGAAACCGTGATGCCTTGTTCGGACAACATCCTGACCAGCACCGCGCCTTCATAGCCGGACAGGGTTACATGCAGGATGAACGGCGAGGCGTCTTCAGCCGGAACGGTAAATCTGATTTTTCTTTTGCCGGTCAATTCAATTCTGCCGAGACGTTCACGCAACTCCAAATTCATAGTCCGGACTGCTGAAAGAACTTGCGCACTTTCAGCAACACAGATTTTAACGGCATACGCCAGCGTCAGCATGGTAGCGGGATCGGGCCTGCCGGCCAGATATTCGCGGCTGCGGGACCTTTCGAAAAATTCCACGAGGTTTTTACGGGTGGAATCTTTGCCTGTCCGCAGAATAAGCGCCGCGCCGCCGGGCGTTCCGAGTTTATGCCCGGAAACGGAAACGATATCCAGGCCAGCCTCTTTCCACGGTATCGGCAGCTTGCCCGCGGACTGAATGGCATCGGAGAAAAACAACGCTTGAGGAGCGCATCCGGTAATGATTTTTCTGATTCCCGGCAAATCCTGAATAATGCCGGTTTCGCTCTGCACATGGTGAACGGCAACTAGCACGGTATTGCGGTCGGCCATGCGTCCCAGTTCTTCCAGGTTAACTTTGCCGTCAAGCAGCGGCACCGTCCTGAGCTCAGTCCCGGTTCGCTTAAGCGCAGCCAGTAATGCCGGATGTTCGAGCGTCGTGACAATATTGCCTTTGCGCAGCATCGGTGCATGAGACAGCAAATTGAACAGATCCGTGCCGGAGCTGCCCCAGACGACTTGCGCTGAGACATCGCCGGTCAGCGCCAAAGCAAGTTCCTTTTCCGCAACTTCAAGTTTTTGCCGGAGAACATATGCCTGCCGGTGAATAGCTTCCTGATTAGCATAGCAGGACATGGCGGCAGCCGCGAAAAAATCAATCACATTTTTTTCAGGAGCGGCAGCCGCGGCATTATCAAGATATATGTATTTGTCAGGCATTTTTCCTGTTTCTGATCACTTCTTTGTCTTTTTCGGCTTTGGAAATAATTGAGGCGCGCTCTACCGCCAGATCACTTTCCATTTGGTTGAATTCTTCCTGGTTATTCCGGGCTTTGACGAACTTATTCTGATAAGTTATCTCCAAGCCGGCCAGTTTGGATTTGCAAAGGTTGTCAATCTCGGCGATTTGTTTTTTCTTGTCTTCGCTGACTTCCTTCAACGCTCCGCCGGAACGTTCCAGCGCCAGTTCAAATGAACTTTTCATAAACAGATGCTCCAGTTATTGCTTTTTGCGTCGTTCGATTTCAAAGAAATGAATGGCATTCAAAACCAGGCCGTGCCGGATATGACCGCCGGTAACAAGGGCTTCCAGTTCCGGCATTGAAACCAGTTCGGTTTCGATTTCTTCCGTATCTTCCAATTGCGCTTCCGAAACTTTGACGCAGTTGTCAAACATCACGGTAAAGCAGAGATTGTTCTGGAGTGCGGGATTAGGGCATACTTTGCCGATGATGCGACCGTTTTCGCCGCGATATCCGGTTTCTTCCAGAAGTTCACGGGCTCCGGCGGCGATTGGATCAATATCCCGCGGATCGATTCCGCCGCCTGGCACTTCGATTTCCAGATTACCGGAACCGTGCCGGAACTGCCGGATCATGACCAGTAAATTCTCAGGAGTTACCGCAATAACATTGACCCAGTCATAACAATGGATATAATAGAAGTCCTGCACTGCGCCAGTGCGCATGCATTCTGATTTTTCCAAATGCAGATCGAAAATCCGCGTTTTGAATACGCTTTCCTTGGAAATGCGTCGCCAGTTTGTCTTGCCTGTTCCGGTCATGTTCCGACAACCTTTCTTTATCTTAATCCAACGGCTTTACGGACTTTCTCCATTGTTTTTTCGGCTTCATGCCGGGCTTTGCAACCGCTTTCATCGAGAATTTTCCGCACATAATCGAGGTTTTGGGCGAGTTCTTCACGGCGTTTGCGCATCGGCTCGAAATGGAGCCAGAGCAGTTCGAAGAGCGCCTGTTTGGCATGACCGTAACCGTAATTACCGGCACGGTAGCGTTCTTCCATCGTTTTTATCTGTTCCGGCGTCGCGAAAAGTTTATACAGCGCCATTACATTACACTGGTCGGGGTCTTTCTTATCTTCAAGTCCTTTGGAATCGGTAACAATGCTCATCACGGTTTTGCGCATCGCCTTTTCGGTATCGAAGATTGGAATTGTGTTGTTGTAGCTTTTTGACATTTTCTGGCCGTCGAGACCTGGTACAATCGCCACATCTTCCCGTATCTTCTCCTGCGGAATCGTAAATACATCCCCGTAGATATTGTTGAAACGGATGGCGATGTCGCGGGTGATCTCGACATGTTGTTTCTGGTCTTTGCCCACCGGGACAATATTTGAATGATAAATCAGGATATCCGAAGCCATCAGCACCGGATATGAAAAAAGGCCGTTGTTCGGCACAAAGCCTTTAGCAATCTTATCCTTATAACTATGGGCCCGTTCCAGCAGCCCGACCGTGGTGACGGTGTTCAATATCCAGGTCAGTTCGGTAACCTGAGGCACGTCCGACTGACGGAAAAATACCGTTTTTTCGGGATCGAGACCGCAGGCCAGAAAGTCAAGCGCCACGCCAAGCACACGTTCCCGCAGTTCTTTCGGATCGGGGTTGGTGGTGAGAGCGTGATAATCGGCGATAAACAGAAATGCTTCCCCTTGTTTCTGCAGTTCAACCGCCGGACGCATCATGCCGAAGTAGTTGCCGATGTGCGGCACTCCCGACGGTTGTATTCCGGATAATATTCTCATGATTGAATCCTTATATTAAATATTCAAAAGCTTAAAATTACTCTTCCGGCAAAAAAATCAATCCGGAAGCGTTTAAATTGTAACTATACTCTATAAGGTTGAAAATTTAAAATAGATTGCGAAGATTTTGAGAATTGGTTCGTATTCTGAGAGGCTGCCGATACCGGGGTATCGAAATCCTCGAAGAGTGCGAATCCAAACTCAAAAGATCGCAACCGCTTTGCGGCGAGTGTCTTGCGGCCGTATTTTCCCGTTCCTCC
>CAIKZE010000161.1 GCA_903831825.1 uncultured Lentisphaeria bacterium
GAAGAAAACTGAAAAAAACTGAAAAAAACTGAAAAAAACTGAAAAAAACGGAAAAAAACGGAAGAAACACCAACAAAAAGCAATTTCGACTCCGGCAAAATTAAATGCTCAAAATCCGGCCAATATTAATGCGCGTTGACAAAGTACCGCTTGAAACAGACTCTGGTTCTCACGATATGCCTGGAGAATGTGATTTAGATTCTGCATGGAATGAAGAGTGGCAGCAATATTTACTGAGCCAGGCGATAGAAGAACTAAAGAATCGTATAGAACCAACGACTTTTCAGGCGTTTGAGCTTTATGCCCTGCAAAATGAGCCGCCTCAAAAAGTCGCAAAGTTCTTAGACATCTCCGTTAATTCAGTTTATGTCTACAAGAAACGTGCATTAGATGAAATCAGAAATATTATACAGGAACTTAGCGAATAGGGGGATAACCATGAAACATTATACTATTGAAGAACTAGACCGTTTTCTTCATGGAGACATGGGTGCATTGGCTAGAATAAAGTGTTCCAGCCATATTAAAACATGTCAAGACTGCCAGAAAATGCTTGAACAACTCAAGGCTGATGATAGTTTATTATCAAAAATTCGTCATGCGGTTAAGGAAATGAATATTGGTAATTCGTAACTGCTATTATAATTTAGGAATCAATTTACCGTGAGTTCTCTGGATAATAAAGAAACAACAGACATTATTCGACTCGCCGGACACAATAAACCGAAATCAACCAATTTTTTTGAACGACATCCCGAAATAAGCGATTATAAACTTCTCCAACGTTGCGGTCAGGGAGCCTTCGGGGAGGTCTGGGTGGCGGAAGATTTAACGAGAAAAAAGATTGCCCTTAAAATTGTTTGGAAAAGCTCTGAGAATGGCGAGTGGGAAAAAGAATTTCGTGGGTTGAGCTATTATCAGAATAAAGTCCCCAAGCATCCTAATCTTGTAGAAATTTACCACATCGGCGAAGAGCAGGATTTCTTTTATTATACAATGGAATTAGCCGACAATATCGGAACCGAGTATAATTATGTTCCCAAAACCCTTGCAACCTTGCTTGAACAAAATGGCAGACTTGATGCCACAACTGTTATTGATATTGCTAATGAAATCCTTGATGGGGTCGCCACCATTCACAAGGCCGGCTTAATACATCGAGATATAAAACCAGCCAATATCATATTTGTTGATGGAGTTCCAATGCTTAGCGATGTCGGGCTTATGACATCCACTTCGTTTACTGCCAGTATTGCTGGAACTATGGGGTTTATTCCTCCAGAAAGACTTTCTGATACTAAATCTTCCTCATCCAGTAAGACTAATGCCGATGATTTATATGCTATGGGGAAAGTGTTGTATTGTGCTTTTACGGGTAATTCTCCTGAATGCTATCCCTCGGTTCCTAAGGAGCTTTTAACTGATTCTGAATGTCGAAAAATCAACAAAATTGTTAAAATAGCTTGTCATGGCACACCGTATTGTCGATTCAAAGATGCTGAAGATTTTAAAAATGCATTAAGCAAGAATATTACATGGGAATATAGTGTCAGGTCGTTTTTATTTAATTATATCATAAAAACTCCTCTCATGCCAGTAGTCTGGTTACTGCGATGTTTTGTGTGGCTATGGAATCAGGTTGGTTTTAGAAATCTTTTATTATTTTTGTTTGGATTATGGCTTTGGGTGATAGGATGTATTTTTATAAAAGATTACAATGGGAAAATGACATTTGCTGGAAGCATTGAACGGTTATGGCTTATTGTAACACCAAGCTTACCTTTTGTTCAAAAATATAATCTTTGTGACTTATTCTCCCTAGAAGAGGCTGAGCGTATCCGTCAGGAGTATGGTAAGGAGGAAATTTTAGTTTCAAAAAGAAAATATATGTCTCAAAAGCTTTGTGGACAAATACGGAATAGAATGAATTTTAAATTTACTGCTGGGAATAATGACGTGAATGAAACATCGCCTGATTTCGACTACATTTTAAGCAGAGTAGACCCTTATGTTTTAGATGGTACTCCAAGGCAGGATAAAATAGTTTTGAAAAGCGATTTTTCATCAGACTCCGGGTGGATTTGGCACGGCGAGGGAATTAGATATGAGAACAAAAAGTTAATATTCCGTCCAGGGATAGAAGGAAGTGTAAAACTACCTGACCAATCCTTGCCCAATGAATATGAAATATCCTTTAAAACTAACATTTGTGAATTTAAAGGTATTCTTGGTTTTGAGGTTGTTGCAGATGTTTTTGTCCCAGACCTAAATAAAGTTAAAAATCCGTCTAAACTTTTCAGCAAATATTTTTTCAATATAAAAGGCGATGGAGCGACTGTAGAATTCATGCCTGTTATGTTTAGAGACCAAGATTTTACTGACGATGACCTGATAAAAGTATGTGCCTCAAAAGCTATTTTTAATCCCAATGACAAGTTCTATGATTTTAAAATCATAATGACTTTTAATGTGTTAAGGATATTTTGTGATGGTAATTTAGTTTATTACGGTCCGTCTATTTTCAAAGGTGGAATCTTTGGTATATCGTTCAAAAACCGAGGTGAGAAGCCAATAATATTTAAAGACTTTGAAATTCACGATATTAAAAGCGTAAAAAAGAATACAATAACGCCTGAAGATGAATTCAAACTGCCTTCTCTTGTAAAAGATATAGGGGTTTCTCCTATTTCCAAAAATATATCTGAACGATAAATCATCCAATGCAGAACAGTATGAATTATTCCGGCTTTCGCTCTAAAAGGGTCTTTTGCCCAGACCTCATTACTCTGGTTTAATGATTTTGCTCCGTGGCAAACATTTCCCTTATTTTACATGGTCTTTCACCCTAAAAGGGTCTTTTCTGCATTTGTGAGTTATTCACCCTAAAAGGGTCTTCTTTCACCCTGAAAGGGTCTTCTTTCACCCTGAAAGGGTCTTTTGCCTCGATGGCAATTTAGGGGAGATGTAAAGGAGCTTGTGATGCAGTAAGTGGTTTCAGGATTTATGCCGGTCCAGGCTCTTTTCCGGTGGGCATAGATGCTTTAAGCATAGTCTGATTATTTTTTGGTATCTATAGTCAGCTTAACTTTGAACGGGGTATTTTCGTAGACATAAGCTGGTTCACACAGTTTTACAATCTTAGAAGAGTTGCCTCCTTCTTGTACATATTGAAAACTTATGGTAATAAACTTGCTGTCATTACTTCTACTGTAAGTTTCCGTAGGAATTATTAAATCCACGCCATAGTTCGTTAAATAACTATTCTCTGACAGCTTTTGCATATTTTGGATACGGAATTTCCAATTCATCGTTTCTTCACGTTCGCTTGCCATTTTTTCCTTAAATGAATGAGAAAGAGTAATGCTGCTTTCTGAAACAAGCGAAGTAACGCTGTCAACAGGAACTCCGTTCTTCTCTATATCTATTTTAACAAATAAATTAGTGTTGTTTGTTTGGGCTTGTTTATCACTGCCGCCGACTAAGCTGATGCAACCAGTAATTAACGTAAGGCAAACTGCAAAACACCCGACCAGAATAATCGCTCTCTTCATTTTATCAATATTCCACGTTTGATGGTTCATTTGTTGGATGTGATAAAATAATACTTCGGAGGGGGAATGCAAATCTCCTGTCCGGGAAAATACAGTAGACAGTAGATACAGTAGATGTTTCTAATGTTTTTGGTTCGTTGCATTCTGCCATAAAATACATTATTTAGCTATTTGTGGAATTAGCAATATTACCGATTTCACGGTTAAATTCATTTTCGGGTATTTGGCGTATTTTAAAATGTTCTCTCATCTCTTCTGGAGTATGTTCACTCTTTTTCCAGTCCCCGGTGTATTTCACCCATTTCCCATCCCAATCAACCATGATATAAATTGATTTTGATGAAAAATAATCAGCGCAAGCAATAATTTTATAACCTATCGTTCCTTTTCCTTTTAATTGCCATTTTTCAAATTGTCCTGGTTTTTGATATGTATATGGCTCGAATACATCTGGCGAGATAGAGTCCATCGACTTGAGTAATCTTCCAAAGTCGCAGAAGGTAGGTCTTCTAATATCCATATATTGCCTGAAGTCCTCAGCTTTAGTATAAGACCATTTAAGAACAAGAATAGATGATAACTGCAATCGTTCAAACTTTCCAGTAATCTCATTTTTTCTCCACACTTCTTCTATAAAGCACTGAACATTTTTTGCTAAGCAATATTTCGACTTTGTGTTTTCAATAAGAAGGTGATAGTATAGTGCAGGACGGTTGCCAGTGAGAGTTGTTTTCTCTCCAATGTCGTTTGCGAGTTTAATCGTCAATTCTGGTTTTGAAAGTCGGATTTTAAGCCGTTCTTGAAAGAAAGCAACGCATATTGCCGATGACGTAAAAAAACCAGCAACAATTACATCTTTCCCGCCAACCGAAAAAACGATAAACGCCATGATAAAGAGAGTGGCAGGTACAATTATATCAAAATATTCACCAATCCAATCTTTAACATTTATTATCCTTAAGATTTTTTCTTTCCCCTTAAATAAGGCGATGCCAATGAGAATACCAATAAGAAGGACAATGAGAAGAAAAATTAAATTACAGCAACTACTTTCTACTGTTATTATGAAATCAAAAAAGTTTTCCATAGCGGTTGTTCTTTTCGTAATATATTGTGCTTTTCCCTGAATCAATATACCTGTTTAATAGCTTAAAACAAGCTTGCTTATCGTTTCAAAAATAGTATTGGCAATACATAAAACCATCCTGTCCAGGGTAAAATGGAATGTGGGCATGTTGTTTCTGGCTGGAGCTTTTTGACCGTCATCCAGCCGTTTCCATCTATTTTTTGTCTATCCCGCAGCAAAGCCCATTCATGTTCGCACGGTATGCATCATCCATTGTGTCTATCAGTTCTTTCTCGTGAAACTTGGAGATGATAACGCTGTCATGAACCGGCAGACAGGGAATTCCTTTTCCGGCGAAATGCATTACGACATCCAGCATGATTTTTGAATCAATCCGCTGAAGTTTCACGCCGGAATCAGAACAGAAACATCTTCCAATCGGAGCATGGGCTTCTTTCACTTTTCCAATCAGGCTTTTCCAGTCCGGCTTTAATGCCATAACGGCAGTCAGGAATTTCAAATCCCTTTCTTTCAGGATTGGCGATTGCTGTAATTCCCATACCTTTTGCGTCATTGAGTTTATAGTCTTGGTTTCATTCTCAGCATTTATCATTGTCAGCAGAAGCTTTTTGACGATTGGTTTCATCGCCACGTTATTGTCTATCTTGGAATAAGGCTTTCCAGCCATCTGAATTCCTTTCCTGGCATATAACATGGCAATATGTAGCCCGCTATAATCCCACTCCACTGTCTGTTCCTGATTGATAGTGATAGTGTTTCTTGCTCCCTGAGACAGGGATTGCCATGACACGCCTCTTGCCGGTTTGCTATACAGCCTTCCACCAAGTCCGAAATCCCCCCGGCAATAAATCGCTGCAAGCCTTGGGAAAAGCCGTCTCGGCATAGCCACTGAATGCTCCTCAAATTCCATTTTGTTCCCGTAATGGTAGTGAATGGAAATATGTTGTGGATTGTCGGGACATGTGATGTATTGATGAAGTATGTCTACGAATTGATTACTTGTATACGGAATGTTGAGGGTTGGAAGTATTGAGTCGAGGTCTTGAGGATTAGATAAAAACCAGAATGGGTTAAAATAGCGTTTTTCAGAGACTTCGCTATATGCAAAGTAGTTCTGTTCATAAACCGAATTGATGCGTTCCAGATTTCCACGCAATCTAACCGTATATGGAGTGTCTACATACGGGATTTCCTTTTCATCTTCATTGTTCAGTATGACCACATCCCCGACTTGGGTTGAGATGTCCTCTTCTGGGACAGTGTCAAAAAAAGCATGAAGTACGCTTCCAGACCAGATGCGGGTGAGTCTGCCTTCTTTATCTTTGGACTTGTAGCCCGTCTTCATCCCTATCCAGTTTTGAGCAAACATCCCGTCCACGACAGCCAGAAAAGCCGTTCTGTGGATTGAAAGTTTGCCCAGCCTGTTTCCATTGGAGAAGGACTCCGCTTTTCGGGGGATTGCAAGGCACTTTGTGCTTTTGTAAGCCACCAGCAGATTGCAAAGCAGCATCTTCAGGTGTTTTCGCATTTCCTGTTCTGTCTTGCGCTGCCTGTTTTCCGCTGGAAGGGTTGCCCATACCGCTTCAAAGGCTCTATTGATTTCTGGATGCTCGCTGGTGCGATAAACATCCAGTTTAATAGACCAGCCGAATAGAAAATACCGTTCAAAAAGGGATTCATAAGTAATCATTCTACACCTCCTATTTCGTCTATTTTCTCGTCAAGCAGCCTGTCGGATTCCCTTCTCGTCCGTTTCAACAGTGCTTGCTTGATTTTGCCGTTGGTTTTTTCGGCTAGTTCAATCAGATAATCATTGTCTTCTTCCGGCAACCGGTCAAGGATTATTTCTAAAACCCGCTCCGGCTTGAGCCAGTTATTCACTACTGGAGCTGCCGGTCTTCTGGTTTCCCGATATGCGTCAGTGATTTCCATTGCGCCGCTAAAAACCTTATCAAGCAGTTCCGGATTTTTCTTCTGGACTGCAATAGCGTATTTTATGTATTGCTTGCCGACTCCCACTCTTTTGCCAAGAATGGTTGCAACATCGCCTTGTTTCTTGAGGCCAATTTTTGGCCTAACGAGAGCTTGCTTTAAAGCGTCCAGTTGCCTCTCCCTTGATTTCTTCTGTTCTTCCGGCAAAAACACCAGTGCTTTCACTGCAAGTTGCCCTTTGCTCAAGTGCCTTCGGTGAAGGTTTCTTGAATAGACATAAGCTTCCGACTTGTCCTCAGGAATGTCCACATTAATCGCTTTTATCGGAATGCCTAGTTCTCTGCAAGCCTTATAGCGGTTGCGTCCGTCAAGAATTTTGTCGTTGAGAATTTCAATCGGGTCTCTCTGCCCGTTACGTCTAATATCTTCTTTCATCGGCTCATAGTCTTCTTTGGTTTGCATAGGCAACAAATTAGCTGCCGGGTGTATCTCCAACACTGTATCGGCTGGAAGCTCATAAACATTGGATTGAGTTTTGCCCTCCTCTACATCCTTTTTTACCTGAACAAGAGGTTTTAGTTCTTCCGGCATGAAGCTGGGCAATAGTTCAACTTGAGTCTGGTCAGTATTTTTATTTGTCTGTTCCATGATTTATTCTCCTTTGATTTCTTCTGGCTTGGGGTTTACCACTTGCATTATCTTTTCCACGTCTTCCGGTTTGAAACGGTAGCTGTTCTGTCCGTTCAGCCTGTAATACGGGCATTTCATCTTTCCGGTCTCAATCCAGAGTGCAACAGTCCTGGGATGAACACACAGGATGTCCGCAACCTGTTTGATGGTCAACAGTTTTTCTTTTGTCTCGTTCATTTTTTGATTCCTTTCTTGTTAATTTATTTTGAGACCATGAGTCTCCTCGCACATATGATATAAAGAGTGGAAATCACATAACACACAAATTATGAATAAATTTTCTTGGAATTCGTGATTTGAGGCAAAGAAAAACCCAAAAAAGATTTTATGGCGTGAAAAGGTATTTCTGGGATAATTGCTTAAAATATGATACAGAAGGAAAATGAAAGGGATTCAATTCATGTGGACTAAAGAAAAAAGGACTGGCTTTTACACCAGTCCAAGATTAATTTTTGATGATAAGCATAAAATAAAAAACGCTTATCCAGAGGGCATAATATGAACAGTATTCATGATTAATTATCTTCGCAAGATTTATCCACTTTAATAATGAAATCCGTCAGGTCTGCTTTGCGGAAGAACCGCCGCAACCCAACCTTATACGAGCGCAAGCCCTGCTTTCTCCATCTGAATAATGTCACTCGGTTGATTCCACCGGCAAATCCAGTAGCTTCTTTTTCAGAGATGAACCTTTCATCCTTCTCCGGGTTCACCTGTTGTCCGGTTTTCAGCACTTGCAGTGCCAGTTTCAGGTTTTCTTCCGGGAGCGTTTCCGAGACCACCATCTTGAGCAATTCATCTTTGGGATTCATTTCTACCTCCTTGGTTAGGGTTGTAGAAATATTATAATACGTTAATAAATAGCTGGCAAGAAAAAAAATCCAGCCATCGGATAACCATATGACTGGATAAGAATTGGAAGAAATAACAGGGGTAAAAGGTTTAAATAGGCTCCTTAATGGCCGTAACCATATGGGTAGCGGTTGGGGCAGGATTTAATAATCTATCAAGTTCTTGTATCTGCTGATTTACTTCTTCTGGTGATAATGGTTTTACATCCAGCAATTTGAAATAATCAATTCCATAATTTAATTTACCCAGTGCTTCAAGTAATGGTTTAGGTTCATACCGTTTACCATATCTATCAAAGGTCATGCTTTTGCCGCTATGCCCAACTAGCCCGGCAATGACTGATTCAGCCACTCCGTTTTGTTTTAGATTATTGATAAATGTGTGTCGTAATGAGTGGAATACCTTTTTCTTGTCTGTCGTGATTTCAGCATTCTTGAAACGACCGAACCAACGTTGAAAAGTTTGACCGTATCCATCCCGTCTTGCAGAAAGATGAATCCATAATCTTTTCACGTTGTTTGTTTTGAGCCCGATTAGAAACTTAATAAAGCCCAATTGCGCCAATACAGGGTGAATTGGAATTTGCCTTTGGCTGGATTTTGTTTTAAGGCTCTGGTCTTCATGTTTGACTGATATATCAATACTAGGAATACCTTCATGAATAAAAATATTGTCCACATAAAGTTGCGCAATTTCATTTTGTCTGGCTCCAGTAAAAAGCGCAAGCAAAGGTATCCAATACTTAAATCTTTCTTCTTCTGTTTTAAGCTCGGATAGGGCAGTAAGCATTTTTCCCAAGTCTGTTTGGCTAAAAACATCTCGTTGTTCATCAGGGCGAACTACTGATTTTAAGCGTATGTTGGCAGCATAATTTCTGTTTGTATAGCCATTTTCCATCGCCCACTTAAAGAAAGTTGAGATTCTGGTTAAATGATGTTGAACAGTGGTTGTAGACATAGGAACTATGTTTTTCATTTTCAATATTTGTTCAATAGACTTCCCTCTATACTTTGGCAGCATAGTATGTCTGGCGGGAATCTTCATGAGAATCTCGTTTTTTAAATAAACAAAATCCTCTCTGGTAAGGGAATTAATTGGCTTGTTCCCATATATTGCCTTTAAAATATCCAATGTCGCTTCAACTTGAATTTTAGTTTTTATAATCCATTCGCCAGAAGTAGATTTTTCAGCAAAATATTTTTTAATAATATCGTTTACTGTGGGGAGAATTTCCGGTATTATTACTTTGGGGGTGGTTTGTTCTTCCGTTAAATATTCTTTCTTCAACTCCTTATACTCTGGAGCATTTTCATAAGACCCTTTCCGAAATAGTATAGACTTCAAACTGAATTCTTTTATTCTCGCTTTCAAAACTTCTCTCGCTATTTCTCGCACGTCTTGGTCAGTAAAGCCGGGGAATAGAGCTTGGGCTATACTGCGGGAGGCATCAAGAGTATCGTGTACTTGGAAATTGTTTGTAGTGAGGTCGTGGGTAAATGATTCAACATCTTCTTCCCACTGTCGGGCACAATTATTAGCTTTTTTTTCGTCGAAATCTTCAAAAGAAGCCATATATGCTTCCTGGCTTTCCAGATAAAATTTGATATTTTGCGCAAGAACCTGCCATACCTTTTCTTTATTAATCATACCACACTCCACTTGAAAAAATAGATGTTTTACAATTCTGGATAGAAAAATAGAATGCCTTTCTGCAATTTTCAAATCTTTAGTTGCTAAACTTTTAGTAATTTCTGTTTGACCCAAGGTTTCCCTTAAACCTTTCGGAATTTGGACTCTTAAATAATAAGTGCCCGATGGTCTACGCCAGAGATACTGCCTGTTGATTTTCATGGTTTTCAGCCCTTTCTTGTGTGAGCTGAAACTGACCAGTGTGATACAGAAGTGAGACCGTTGTCTCAGTTTTCTGATACACATTGCCATTTTTTACGACATTTACACGTTATATATCGTTGATAATCAACGAAATAGTGGAGGTCATAAACAAATGGTGGAGGTGGGGGGAGTTGAACCCCCGTGCTGAAAAAGTATAGCGAGGACGTCTACATGCTTGTTCCATCTTTCTGAGTTTATTGTCCCTACGCTGAGCCAACGGACGGGGCCTGCTTCAAGACTAGCCTTCCTGTTTTCTCGATGCCAAACCGAAAGGCGGGGTTTGACAACCAGGGCGCTACTTACGCCTCTATCCCTTAGCGTCCGTCAGAGTAGAGACGTGGCCAACTTAAGCAGCCAATGCGTATTCTTCGTTCGCAATTATGTTTTTGATCGATATTTTGCGAGGCCAACGATCATCCTCGGCATGCAGTCAACACATAACTGATCCAGGCGAATCCGGATCACCCCCATGTGACTTGACAGGTTGAAGAAATATTTTACTCCTGCCTCTTTATATTATACAGCATTTATTGCTCCGGCGCAAGGTTGATGCTGTAAAAACCAGCAAAAAAGAATGAAACTAAAATTTAAAAATTGAAGAAGTCCAACAGCCGTCGTGTCACCAGTTGCTCGATGAATAGTCACCGGCGCGAGGCGCTTTCCTTATTTTTCGATTGTAACGGGGGATATGGCTGGCCA
>CAIKZE010000162.1 GCA_903831825.1 uncultured Lentisphaeria bacterium
GACTGATGAGGTAGATGGACTGTGCTGCCCCTGGTTCTGCCGGAGGATTCGATAACATGGGCGATGCAGGTGTTATGTGAGCTTCTGTTTTCATCAAATTCTCATTTTCTGTTATCTGTTCAGGCAGATCATTCGCGGAATATTTTCCCTCCGGAAGTTCTGGGCAGGCATTTAACGTAATATTTGAATTGTTCATTTTGCTTCTCCTGTGATCTCTTTATGGGTTGTTACACTATTCATTGCTTCCGGAATGTACTCCTTGGACGCCAAATAATTCCGGAGCGAATCGGCGTCAACCAAGACCTTGCCACTTTTGGCGGATGATAATTTTGAGCTTTTTAAGTTTCCACTTCTGATCAAACGGTATATCGACCAGCGTCCCAAACAATACCTCTCCTCAATTGTGCGCGGGGAGAGCCATTGCGGCTGATTGCTTTTAATTGATTTATCCTCTTCTTGCAAAAGTTTTTGCGCATCAATTCCATACGGCTGTAACATCGCAGCGATTGCCGCCATGATCGGCGGCGGGGGTAAATTTTTCATTTTATGATCTCCTGATTTTTATATTTTTCGGTGACGGAAGATCCAGCGAGTAACAACTCACGGGTTCCAATTAGCAGTCGCAGTAGTCTGCATCCGCATCGACATTTCCATCTGCTTTCCGTAAATCGACGCATGACTGCGGCCAAAAACGGCAGCAGCAGCAATATGTGGAACTTCGACGCATGACTGAGCCGATAAAACGGCAGCAGCAGCAAAATAGGTAGAACTCAACGCATGACTGAGCCGATAAAACGGCAGCAGCAGCAATATGTGGAACTTCGACGCATGACTGAGCCGATAAAACGGCAGCAGCAGCAAAATAGGTAGAACTCAACGCATGACTGAGCCGGTAAAGCGGCATCAGCAGCAAAATAATACATCCGCGGCTGGAAGCCCGCAGACGGAGAAAAATCTCAATTTAAATATGCCATTCAGTTCGAACGGCAAACAAAAACAACTTCACAGCAAAAAAACTGTAATAAATATTTTAGCATTATGAGACAGCATTGTCAATAGCAATAATCAAAAAACCAGCAAAAAAGAATGAAAATAAATTTTTCAAGCTTACGAATCCAGACAGATGTCGCGTTACCCATGACTCAATCCACAATCACCGGCGTGAGGAGCTTTCCTGCTGCTGCGATTGTAATGGGGAATAGGGCTGACCAACTGCGGAAAGGGTAAGTTATGAAACCGGATCTGGATATTGCCGAGGGCGCCGGGCATGGTCGCCATTTCCGAGAACAACTGGTTTATGAACGCTTCTGCCAGCCGTTTGACGAAGTTTTTGGCGGAGCGAAAGTGCCCCGATCGCTTGACGAATATCAGCGAGGTATGAAATTCCGAGCCCCGAGGCTCTGAGTTGGGGAAATTCATTTCGTTTTTTGCGCAAATTTTAAAAATTCCTTTATTACTTCAATCGGGAGCGTTTCTACCAACTGCCTTAACTCTTCGCGTTCCGGTTCAGGCGGCGCGATCTGTTTTACCGGCGTAACAGTCATACCCATGAAATCCGGGAGCAGTTCCATCTTGGTGCGCTTGGCTTCGCGGGTGGCATGAGCACTGTAGTGTTTGGTCATTTCCGGCGACATATGACCGACTATGGACTGGACTACGCTCAATGGTATTCCGTACATTCCAGCATAATAACAAAAGGAGTGGCGGCATGAATGCAGATCTTTGATTGATACAACACGACTGCGGCCACCAACGTGTTTGGTGGTTGTAATGCCAAGCCCATCCAGAAACTGTTTGATCCGATATGATACGCCAGTTCGGTTCTCTTGGTATAGTTTTGCATGAAGTGGTAACACATAAGTTTTTCGTTTCAGTGTTTCAATTTCAGAATGAATATCCTTCTCTGATTCTTCCGTCAGCTCTGAAATTGCAATCTCTACGACCTTGGACAAACGGGAGATTTTTATCGATGTTCCTGTTGCAGATAAAATACCGTAGTCTTTATATACTTCTCCAGCCTTTGTTTTTAAAACATATCGGAATGATGTTTCGCCGTTCTTTACTTTTATGTCTTTTGCTTCAGCATCGGCCAATTGCTTCAATTCAAGTAGATACGTTTTCAGCGGTGGCAATATGGGAATTTCTACTATACCTCCGGTTTTATTCATCTGCCTGGTAATAAGGTCTGTTTCAAAATTGATTTCGGACCATTTTAACATACATATATCCCCCTCACGCAACGCAGTGGCTATCGCTATAATAAATAGCGGTTTTGTGAAGTCGTTTAGGTTATTGCGGATAAGTTTAAGTTCCTTTTCGGAAAATGCTTCTCTGCTGGTAGTATTTTTGGAAAGTTTAGGAATATCGGTAAACGGGTTGTCAATCATTCCTGCGTCACGTCCCAGTAGCTGGAAGACTTCGCTTAATGTCTGCTGATAAGTGTTGATGGTTTTTCCGGATAAATTGCTGGTTGTTACTCCCGAAATCTCATTGGACCCACCTCGTTTATAGAGAATAGATTTATTAAACCGCCCGTTTTCACGCAAATGCTGGATATATGCCTCGGCATGATTATGCTTGACATTAGGTAACGTAGTAACATCTGGATAACGATCCATCATAAAAGCAATAAAATCTGACCAATAGGCCTTTTTTGCCTTGACAAGCTCAGGAGATGGCTGATGTCGTTTGGGTTTTTGTAATGATAAGTCATAAGCATCTGTGAGCTGGATTTTTTCGCCTCCAGTCATTTCATTCCGGAAGTTTTCAACCAGAGCTCGAACGCTCTTTTGTTCCGCAAGTTTTTTTGCCGTTTCACGAATTGACTTCTCATATGCCAAAGCAGCACGTTCCGTGGTACAAGCCTCGCAGACGCCATAATGCCGTTTCCCGCCTTGCATAAATTCATAATGATATTCTTCTGATTGCCCGGCTGATGTATTGCGTTTTCGTATACTCATGCTAAATTATTTCCATTGTCAGAGATGATATTTGCTGATGTCAATACTTGCAAATATATCACTCAAAATGCTGCTCGTCAAACATTAATTACGGCATTTTTACGGCATTTGACTATTTTTCTGGCTATTCAACTTGGCTACGGAACAGAAGTCAATGGGAATCAGTTAGCGGGATAAACGATTTATGGTTCAAAATCTATAGCCCCACCCAGAAGACCGGTTTTGCCTTGAACCAGTTCCACAAAGACTGGATCGATTTCCAGTGTTCGGTTTATGCCAGATTTGTTCAGGATTACCGTACCATCGCCAATTCGGTTTCGCCAACACGCAAAGTCTGGATATACAGCGGTTATGAATGTTCGCTCTTTACCAAGTCACTGCATAACTGCGAGGGAAACGTCGAAAGCACCTACTCGGTGGACTGGAATAAGATGGCTGCCGCCGGAATTGACTATGCGATATGCGGTTATGGAACAATACCAACTGCAGCAACGCGTGATGCTTTGAGTGACAACGGCAATCGTTCAAATCCTCCGAAATTGATTGGCGGTGGTGGAGTAGATACTACCACTTCCGGCTATAATTCGTTTATTGATCGTTACAATAATTGTGACGGGGCCTATCTGTATTTTTACCCGGACGACCCGGGCTGGGGTGTGCCATAAAGAAATCCTTTAAATAAAGCTTAAGGAACCATTCAAAAATAACCGGAATCACTTCGGGATAATCCCGAAGTGATTCCGAAAGAGTCGCGAAATTTGTCAACTATATTTATTAACAATTTCACAATCTCATCCAGATTGCTGAAAGGTTTAGAGTCTAAAAAAGTTGAGGTTGAAAAGGCATGGCCGAGAAAAAGAAAAGTTTTTGCTAGAAAGTTGAGTATAAACGAGAATAAAAGATAAAAATTTTTAAGGAACTGGATATGACAGACGAATATGCAAATCAACCTTCTATTGCCGATTGGAAGTTTATAGAACAGTTAAAATCTCCGTTGCATACAGAGATTCACTGGAAACGTTCAAAAAAGAAGAAAAATGAAATATCTTTGAAAAACGGGGTTTCTCTTGAGTATAAATTCTCGGACACGAAAAAAAAGCTTGATACAGCCTATGACGATTTCAATAAATTTCTAGTCGCCGGCAATATTCCCTCAAAAGGTGATTATAAAATAATCACCACTAAAACAGCGACATCCTGTTTTGAAGAATACATTATTGACATAAAAGCAAATTCCTGCGTGATTTCAGCGGCGGATACGGAAGGAATAAGACGAGGTCTTGTGCATCTTGAAGACCAGATTACAAGTTCAGGCGGCCCTTTTCTGGCAATCGGCAGGATCAATCGCAAGCCTTTTATTAAAACGAGAATATCCAGATGTTTTTTCGGCCCGATTAAACGTCCGCCGTTAAACCGCGACGAGTTAGCCGATAATGTGAACTATTATCCGGATGAATACTTGAACCGGCTTGTTCATGAAGGCATAAACGCCTTGTGGCTCAGCATTGAATTCAGAGACCTCTGCCCGTCCAGATTTTTCCCTGACCACGGTAAAGATGCCCAGAAAAAACTAGCCAAACTCAGGCAGACCGTAAATCAGTGCGCCAGATACGGCATCAAAATTTACGTTTTCTTCAATGAGCCGCTCGGATTCGGAAATGAATATTATACTCTCCCGCTTTCCAGCCTTGAAAAGAATATGCAGTTTGCCGGTCACCGCTACTCCGAAAAACTTATTTTTTTCTGCACTTCCACAAAAGAAGGTCAGGAATACCTTGAATCCTGTACAAATCATATCTTTTTAAATGTTCCCGGTCTTGGCGGCGCAGTTGCCATAACCCATGGGGAATATTTCACGAACTGTTATTCATATATGGATACGATTTTCAAAAACAACTGTCCCCGCTGTTCAAAGAGAAAACCATGGGAAGTTTATCACGACACGATTTCAGCCATGTCGAAAGGCATGAAAAAAGCAGCGCCTGACGCGGAATTTATTTCATGGCTCTATGCTCCGGTATTGGCTTCCGCCGAATACGCTACCGCAGAACAGCAGGAAGAAGCATTGAGAGAAATTGCCGCACATACGCCGAAAGGCGTGGTTATGCAGTTGAATTTTGAATCGAACGGAAAAGTGAAGCAGTTCGGCAGAACCATGAAAGCCTACGATTACTGGCTTGCCTGGCCCGGTCCAAGCGATCACTTCAGGGAATGCGCAGTCGGCGCCATAAAAGCAGGCGCAGGCGTATCCGCTAAAATACAGGTCGGAAACTCTCACGAAAACGCGACGATTCCGTTCATGCCGGTTCCGGGCAGTCTGTACCGCAAATATAAGGCAATGAAAGAACTTGGCGTAAGTTCCATAATGCAATGCTGGTATTTCGGCAATTATCCGGGGCTTATGAATAAAGCGGCGGGAGAACTTTCATTTCTTCCATTTTTAGATGATGAGAAATCTTTCCTGGAAAAACTTGCAAAAATCGACTGGTCTCAGGACTACAGAAAAGTAAGCAAAGCCTGGCAGTATTTCATGAAGGGGTATTCCAATTTCCCGATAACGCTCTCTTTTACATGGTTTGGACCTCTGCATTGTTCAATTGTATGGCCGCTTCATCTTTTCCCTGTTGATCAGCCGATAGCTCCGAGCTGGACATTCGGCTTTCCCGACAGCGGAGACAGAATCGGAGAATGCATCCATTTTGACTACTCTCTCGATGAAGTCCTTATTCTGCTGAACAGAATGGATGACAACTGGCAAAAAGGGAACAAATTGATTTCATCCATTGAAAAAAATTACGTCGGCAACCATGACAGAGAAATGGATATAATCCTCTATAAAGCCATAGGCTTGCAGATAAGAAGCTCCAGAAACAATTTCACCTTCTACGATCTCCGCGAAAAACTTCCGTTCATCCCAAGGTTCATGGAGAAAAATGAAAAACTCGCGACTCTCAGCAAAATGAGAACCATCGTTTTTGAAGAAATTGAAAATTGTGAAAAAATGAGGCAATTCTGCCTAAAAGATCCAAGATTGGGCTTCCATTCGGAAGCGGAGGGCTATAAGTTCTTTCCTGCTAAACTCGAATGGCGCGCAAATCTTCTCAGGCATCTCCTCAAAAAGGATTTTCCTGTCGTACAGTCTGATATCGAAAATAATAATGACATTTTCCCTGAATACACAGGGGTATCCGTAAAAGGTAAATCTTATAAGTGTGGAAAATCCGAAACAGAAGCAGCCATCGAGAAATTCGACGACAATACAACTTCATGGAAGTCATGGAATGACGGGAAAAATATCTATTTCGAGATAGAGTATTTAAAAAGTGACAAAGAAGGCATAAGGCTGGAAATTGAACCCCGCCGTCTCTGGCCTGTAATCAGATACCAAATTCATCCGGACGGAAAAGTTTCACATTACAGCCTTACTTCGCTGGATAGAATAAAATGGAATGGCTCACTGAAAGAATCGGGTGATTATTCAGTGGCATTGTTTTCAATACCATTCAAGACAATACCCTGGTTTGACGGCAGTAAAACACTAAGAGTAAATATCTGTAAATTTGACGGATTGTTTGGCAGATGCAGTTCCAGTTGGATTAAAAGGAATCCCTTAAAACCAAGACTCGTTTTTGATGATCATAACAGCGCTGACCTTGGTTTTCTACTTATATGCGGAGAGAAGTAAAAAAACAATCAGGAAATACATGTTATTTTTGCTAATTTTACGCCATGTACAAATTTTTTATGGGACTAAGAAGAGAAACAATTAGGTGAGAATTAACATATATCAATAATAGAAGGAATACGGATATGACACTTAAAATCAAAGACGGACAGACAATTCTTTTTATCGGGGACAGTATTACTGACTGTGGACGCAGAGCCGCTGAAAGACCTCTCGGGAACGGTTATGTGAAGCTCTTTTACGACATGCTGACAATCAGGGAGCCTGAAAAGAAAGTTAATATCATTAATAAAGGTATCAGCGGAGATACCGTCACTGGATTACAAGCTCGCTGGACAGATGATGTGCTTGTTCATAAGCCGGAATGGCTTTCAATTAAAATCGGCATCAATGATCTGCACATAAACCTCAGGCAGGGCGGAGGAGGAGACACCATCTCCCCCCAAGTTTTCCACAATACTTACAACGATATCCTTTCCAGAATAAAATCCGCGTTACCGAAATGCGAAATATTACTTATAGAACCTTTTTACATAAGCATCGAAGAAAACAGAGAATCTTTCCGTAAATCAGTCTTGGATTTAATACCTGAATATATCGAAGTAGTCCGTGAAATGAGTAAAAAGTATAAAACCAGACTCGTAAAGACACATGAAATGTTTCAGACGTTTTTAAAACATCACGACGCTGATACTTTTTGCCCCGAACCAGTACATCCCTATCTCATAGGGCATATGGCCATAGCAGAAACTATTTATGCGACTTTAAGCAAATAAAACTTGCACATGGCGTAATTTTTTAGTAAGGACAGTTTTTAATGCTCAAAAATATAGAAAGGGAAAAAATGAGCAAGGCCGAAGATAGACTTGGATGGTTCCGAGACGCACGTTTCGGAATGTTTATTCATTGGGGACTTTATGCGCTTCCGGCAGGCGTATGGAATGGAATCGATACGCCTTGGGTTTCAGAATGGATCATGCGCAAAATGAAAATTCCCGCCAATGAATATGCGCTTCTGGCAAAAAAATTCAACCCTGTCGGTTTTGATGCGCGGACATGGGTAAAATAAGGAGATGCAACATGATAAAAGACAACGACCGGAAGGTGGAATCAGCGATCATAAATAAGGGTAGGAATGAATGGTCTGGACCGCTTCAACATGTCCATCCGGTGGATATTCATGTTCGTGGTGAAATCGGACGTCGTATAGAGTTGACCAACATTCAAAACCTTCTCAAGCTGGATTACGACAGAGACTTCCTCCGTCCGTATCAACAGCGAATTCCACATCCATCCCAGGGAAAAGTTAACGAAAGTGATAATCCATTGTACATCGGACTAGGAGAGAATATTGACGCAATTGTCTTTATGGCCGCTCATACTGGCAATCCAGAGATAATCAAACTCAAAGATTACTTGATTGAAGCGATTATCAGAACACAGGACAAAGACGGATACATTGGTCTTTTTGAGCAGGAACCGGACAATGAGCAACTCTACAAGCGCTATACGTGGGGTGATATCGGGTTTATCGCATTGGCGCTTGCCAACAATTACCGATTTTTCGATAATACACTCTCACGAGACTCCGCCAGGCTCATCGTACGGTTTATGGTAAATACCTGTAGACAAAATCCTCCCGAACGGAGCGTCATTGCAAATGAATTTAGTATACCTTTCTATGAAATGGCGCTTGAAGTGTATCGAATAACCGGCGATGGTGAAATTCTTCAATTTATTAAGGAAGCAAAACTTGGATGTTCGTATGCGATCAACGTAGCGAAAATATCGGATTGGGATGATGATCTTTTCCAAGCGGGATGGCATGCGCCAAGAGCCGGAACTCGGTCTTTGTGCCATGTTTACCGGTACTTGGACCGGATGTACTCCCAGTTGCTTCTTAATCGGATTGAGCCGTCTGACAAATACACGCACATGGCGCGCAAGTTTTATACGGCGCTGGTGCGCAGAGAAAAGTCTGGGATGGTTATTACGGGGGCGATCGGCAAACACGAGGGTTGGTGGGAAAACCAAGATGGCAGCGAAGGTCTCGGCGAAACCTGTGTATCTGTGTATTCTACATGGTTCTTCGAAGAGATGATCAATCTGGACGAAGATTTGCGTTACGGAGATATTATGGAACGGATAATCTATAATCACCTCTTTGCCGCACAGTCCCCGGAAGGGCGGCATCTACGCTACTTTACCCCGTTCAGTGGTACGCGACCATACTATTCGCACGACACGTACTGCTGCCCTGGTAATTTTAGAAGGGGTATCTCCAGGCTTCCGCTACATGTTTATTACCAATTCAAAGAAGGGATTGCGATAAACCTGTATTCATCATCCGATGCCGTTGTGCAATTGGCATCGGGAATGTTGGTGAAGATAAAACAGGAGACATGCTATCCCACGGACGGCTCTGTGGAAATTACGGTTACTCCGTCCCAGCCAGTTGTTTTTCCGTTGTATCTGCGCCTTCCCCGCTGGTGCAAGCGTCCGATCATGGTCGTTAACGATGAGCCGCCATTACGTTGCGCCGCCGTCGCGGTGATCAAGCGGCAATGGAAAGATGGTGACCGAATCAGGCTATCACTGCCGATGAGTTGGCGGTTGATCAAGGGGCGCGAGTTGCAAGCCAACCGAGTTGCAGTCATGCGCGGACCAGTCGTCTTCTGTCTTAATCGAACGTTCAATCATCTGCCGAAGGAAATGAAATTGCGCGATATTACCATTGATCCGACGTCACTCGGAGAACCTTATAAGGATGACCGGATCAGGCCGGATGGCATGGCCGTTCGTGTGATGGCATGGAGCCCTGGCATGGTAGTCCTGTCGCCGCCGGATTTGGAACTAATACTGAGCGAGTTTCCTGATCCAGACGGCGAGGAAATATATTTCTACACTGCTGATATAGATTCGGCAGAGGACGACGAATTGATCGAGTAATTCTGGTTTAACAGCAGAATTTGCATGTGTAAAGTTTTAGGGTGAAAAAAGTTGAGTACAAATGAACGTAAATGGACAAACAGAAAAAACGAACATGGGTAGATTGCCGGAAAATATCTTCCGTTAAGCCGGTTGGTTTTTCTGTTTGCCTGGAAGTGCCGAAAATCATCGAAAAAGGACGACGTTCTCCGGTTCCCAATCAGAGGCGGTTTTTTCTTTGGCGATTGTTGGCAAAAAGATGTTTTCGACGGAACCGTGTCCTTATCAAGGCGAATCATTTGGATGGGTAATCATAGGATTTCCTTCATGAATATAGCTGAAAATCAGAATAAAGTTTTGGGATCAAAACCAAAAACTTACCATTGCGGAACATTGACCTACACCCAAGCGGGACCAATCTTCTTTTGACACTGCCGTTTGGGTGTTGTGGCGGATTGAGCGGGGATATTCAGACAAGATATATGTACAAATAACATAAGGCACCAGTCAAGACATGTTTACAAAGCGGAAAAATGGAAAAAGAGAAATGATGATGCAAGAAGGATTGTTCATGAATTTCATACGCAATGCTGTTGCATGGATGATAATCATTGTAATTGCGCTGCTGCCGTTGAAGTTCGGAACGCTGGCCGGGTTGCCGGATCGATATTCATATTATCCCGCAGACTTCCTCTCCTGGATGATCACACCCTGGCCGCCGGTTTCTTTCCCGATGGTGTCGGGGGGATTGCTGCTGCTGGCGCTGGCGGTTTTCCCGGTACGGGTTCAAGATTCGCGAGTCGCTTTTTCTGTGACGGCATTATGGTTGCTGGTGGCGTTCGTTTCCATTCTCGGCGCGGTCAATGCCAGTACCATGGATTATGTGATAGCTTACGTGACGCATATATTCGGGTTCGCTGCTTTCGGCGCGGCAACTTGGTTGACGCTGTCCAATCGGCCGGAATTGAAGCGGATGGTACTCTTGAGTATTTTCATCGGGGTCGTACTGACTGCTGCCCTCGGCATTAAACAGATGCTCTCAGGGTTTGAAGAAACTCGAAAATTTATTGAAAGCCAGGAACAGCAGTACGGTACCAGAATAAGCGGAGATTTAAAGTCGCGACTATTGGATACCCGTGTTTTTTCCACCTTCACTTCCTGCAATTCTCTCGGCGGATATCTGCTGCTGACCATGCCGTTGTGCTTTTTTCTGTGCTGGCAGCTTTGCGGCAGAAGCAAACGCTGCAAAATTTTCAGGTCTGTTTCCATGCCATTGCTGGCGCTGCTATTGGGAACAGTTTTTTTCTCGACAGTCAGCCGCGGAGCATTTTTATCTCTGGTGATTGCCTGCGTAATTTTTATCATGATCTTTCCGGTACGCAAAATCATTCGCATCGCGGTATTTATTCTGGCGCCGGTCGTGATTATTGCCGGGGCGCTTTATATTGCCTATGCCGGACGCGGCTTTAGTTCCATGCTGGTTCGTTTCGATTACATTTACACCTCGTTCCTGATGTTTCTCAATCACCCGTGGCTTGGTACCGGCTGGGGGGATTTTTTCTATGACCACATGCTGCTGAAACAGACTCTATCCAAGGAAGCTCCGCATGCCGCGCACAATATTCTGATGGATTTTCTGTCGCAGACCGGGATTGCCGGTTTTGCCGCGTGTCTGGCGGCAATCGCCTATCCGATTGTGAAAATTGCGGGAAAAATATATAATCCTGCCAGAAATTCATTGTTTGCTTCGCTGGACAGCTATGTGATTTTGGGCCTGATCGCCTATTTCATTCATTCCTTGATGGATTTGAATTTGCAGATACCTGCGTCCATGACGACGGCACTGGTTTTGATGGTGACTATGACGGCGCCGGATGAAAAGGCGAAAGCAGTGGACGGCAAGAAAAAATCATTTTCCCCGCGAACGGTAAATTTGTCTGTCGCCGCCGTAATGCTGATTGCGGGACTTGTTGCCACCTGCGGCGGATATCATCTGCTGAAAGCTGACTATGCGTTTGCCGGATTGAGTAAATTATGCAGCTCGCAGGATAAATCCCGTAAAAAATATTTTAACATTAATCTGGAACTGGTAAAGAGTGAGTTGGCAAACTGTATTGAGACCAGGCCATATTCACCTTTCCCGTGGGCGGTGGCAGCGGATTTCATGATGACGCGAGGCTATACGGATATGGCTGAAGATTTTTACAATAAAGCACTGACGCTTGCGCCGAAGCATTCTCTCATTTATTACCGGCTCTATAAGTTGCTGAAAGCTCAGGGCAGAGAAGCCGAAGCCCAAAAGAATCTGGAGATAGCCAGGAAGCTGTTTCCGCATAAGGCAGATTACTATCAGGAGGAACAACTGAAAATGCCGGTCGGAGGGCCGTTAAAAAATTGATACTGCCATACTGTAATTAGTTTACGTTGTATACAAGTTTCTTAAAATGGAAAAATCAACAATAAAAGGTATTATGAAAAAAAGAGAATTACCGCGAAAAAAAGCAAAAAACGTAATAGAATCTAGCTAGTTCAATCCAGCAACAAAAAAGGAACAAATATTATGTTGGAAATTACTAATTTGAGAAACGGAACCGTGTTGAATGCTGTGGATATTCTTACGTATGTTGCTGACGGCATATCTCTTCCGGTTCATATGATTCCAGACGGCGGCTTTCCCGCCGGAACACCGGAAGATGAGGTGAAAGGAATACTTGTCACCTGGCTGGCCTCGCCGGAAGTGTTGCGTTATACCGCCGCCAGAGGTTTAAACCTGGTAATTTGCCATGAACCGCTTTACTGGGATGAAAGGGAGGAGTCGCCCTTGTACCGTTCCTCCGGTCCATATAGGAACCCTTTGGATCGGAAATCGCATCCGAATAATTTGAAAAAGAAAATCATTGAAGAAAATAATCTTACCGTGCTGCATATACACTATTCTCTTGACAAATTGATTATATATGATGCGTTTTCAGAAAAACTTGGATTAAAGGAAGTAGCAGCAGGGGAAATGTACGAGAAGGTTTATAGTCTACCAGAGAAAATGAGCTTTCGGAAACTTGTTGAAAACGTCCGTGAAAGAATTAACCTTCCAGTTATACGCTATGTGGGAGATGAAAATAGGATAATTGAAAAGGTTGGTAACTGCTGGGGCGGCGCAGCGCTTTCATCCAACCGCTATTTTACCCGGCGAATGATAGAAAACGGCGCGGAAGCAATTATCTGCGGGGAGCTTGATGAGGCCGCGATGTTTTTTGCCCTTGAGTACGGAGTCTGTCTTATTGAAACATCTCATGTGCTGAGCGAGAATCCGGGGATAAAGGAGTTTGCGGATGATTTGAGGCGCAGTTTCGGTTCAGTCCCGGTGGAATTTTTCGAGATTAAAATCCCGTATAAAATATACGAACACGGAAGATGAGAAAAGAGAAATGCTTTCAAAACTTATACCCAAAAAATGGTTATAGAACTGTTTTTGTAAATAATGACTGAAATACTTGAGATAAGAGAATTATTCTAACGAGAAAACTGGATAGAGTAGACCAGTTTTATAGAAATTGAAGAGGATGGAGAGTATTATGGATAAAATTTTCTGGGAATATTTGGAGATGTTGCCGGAGCAGGAAATAACATATTGCGAGTGGAGGAGGCATTTGTCGGACTGGCATTGTTTTAACACTTTCTATAATTATTTTTTGAAAGTTGATGAAAAGCACGCCAAGTTTCTGGGATGTACGACTCCATGTGAATTCGGCTGTCCTCGCCAGATAGAAGAGAATACTCCTTATGATATTACGGCAGTATGCACCCAAAATAAAGCAGATCCAATCCCACTCAAATTCAGGGATATTCTGATGTATTCAATGCGCCATGAAGACTTTCATAAAGCCATCTGCGCCTCGCTGCAAATTGAGCAGCCATTGAACAAATTATCGGAATGCAGGAGCACCTGGTATCTCGGCGAGCATTCCGGCACGGCGGTATATCTGACGTGCCGGATGACGGAACTGACCGAAACCATAGGGCGCTTTGTCAACTATTGCGTCAGGCGCCGTTCATCCTTATGGCTCCGACCATGCGGGATGACTTCGGAAGCGCAACAGCTTCTTGCCGGCAATGATGCCGTCCTGTTGTCCATGGCGGATGAGTTTACTTTACAATCAGACGGTTCATTCAAATTATTGCGGAATGCATAAACTCGGCCATAAAGGCCAAGTAATATAATAACAAAAGGAAAAATGTTGTATGAGCGATCAGAACGAAAAAGCTGTAGCCTCGCCGGAAGAGATCACCGAGTTTCTTAAGAAAGAATTCGTTTTTACCGACAACATCCCGGAGGATATGAATCGGCGACGAGCAATTGTCATGGAAGCGCGGGCTTCGATTTTGATTGACTCGTATTGCACCGCAGGGCGGTTTCCTACTTTTATGAAAGCCGGGCGGCATGATGAATCAGCCTGGATATATACATTGCCGCAATCAGTGGAATATCCATTTGCAAACTGGGGTGAAAATTTTGTTATTACGCTAGATGAATTCAAAATCATCGAGAGCAATACATTTAGTCAGCAGGATCGTTGGCAGTTTATTTTAAGGAATTTTGCTGTTCTTAAAAAATCTAATGGCGATACCTTGGGCATAGATGACAATACTAAAAGTCTTATACTAAGCAAATTGAAAGAATCAGAACAGTTTCTTGTTTCCGCATTCGGCTCAAAATTCAAGATATGCAAGCATTCTCCATACAATACACCCGAGAAAGTTTGCCGGTTCTTTGGGAATGCACCTTTCCCGTTTGCCACTTTGAAACTGAATAACTCTGTCTTGCGTCCTGATATTTTTCATGATCAAGAGAAGGCGGCAACAGAATCCGTGCCTCGCTGGGAAAGAAATAAAAGAGAATGCAGCGAGGAGGATTCAATTCAATTAATTTTGAGTCAAATTATCTCGAAATCCCAAGAAACCAGTATTGTCCCGTCAATATATGGCAAGCCCTGCAAAAAATGGCTCAGGATGGTCTATGAATTCAAGAACGAGTACGACGAAGTTGTTATGAAAGTCGCGAAGCTGTACGACGCAGAGTTGCAGACAAAATCCCTTATTCCAATGACAATGTGGATGCGGAATAATTCAACCACAGATCAACTTTTCTGTGTGCCGTTGCCGGAAGACAAGCAGCCGCTTTATAATTTGGACCAGTTAAAAGCTGATCAGGAATCTCCGGTGATTCTGACTGACAGCATTGAGCTTGCTGATGCCAATGAACTGGATGGGGTTATTTTTACAAGTTTCATTTGCGATTTGGGTCAATATAATCAGGTGGACTGGTCCCCCTTGCTCAACAGAACAATTTATTATCTCGTTACCAATCACTCCGGCAGTTCGCTTGAGTCCGCATACTTGAAAGCTAACGAGCTTTCCGAGTATTTGGAAGAAAAAGAGGAAATCAACCTGAAATTCATTCAGTTGAGCGTCGATTATCCTGAAAAAAAGCATTTCGCATTAGTTGACGACATCTTGAAGCATTACCAAGATAGTGAACCCGTTCCAGAGCCGGAAAGCGTGGAAATATTTGAGGATTACGAATCTTTTGAGGCACAGTATAAAGCAATCATCAAGTTAAGTGAGAGCAGGCCGCGTAAACCGTGGGAAAAACATTCTCAAAATGGCGAAGAGCAGCGTGTAGTTGAGAAGGAAAACAACAGGCGTAAGCCGGTTAACTATGTGCTCCGTCCTTTTCTAATCAAAGGCGAGGCATCCATGCTCTATGCCAGCAAAAGTACCGGCAAAAGTGCCTTGGGAATCAGCATGGCCGCCGCTGTGGTATCTGGCAAACCATTATTAAGTGAAAAGTGGTGGGTTGTGCCAGAAAATCCGGACTATCCCATGAATAAAGTCCTTTATCTTGACTTCGAGAATGGTGAGGACGAAATCAAAAACCGCAAGGTCGATTTTGCATATCCGTATTGGTCGCAGGATGAAGTTAAGTGCGCCAACAACCTTATTGTGGAAGATATGACCAAGGATACGGTGGAAAAGGTTGATTATTCCGATCCAGATAACTGGCAGAAAATTATCAAACTGATCGAAGCCGCAAAGGACAAAGGTACGCCTGGTCAGCCGGTCGATCTTCTTGTCATTGATACTTTGAGCAAATTTACCGGCAAACCTTATACGGCAGGAACAAGCTTATCTGGTTTTATTAACAGAGTACGGGGCATGAATATTGCAATTCTGTTTTTACACCACGAAGGCAGTAACGGGGCTGTACGGGCTTGGAAATGTGCGCTTGATGATTTTTACTTTACGTTACGCATGTATCGCAAAGATGACAATGAAAATCACACATTGGAAGACCCTCTCTGGCTGGCTTATAAACCTTCACGCTCAGGCGTGGAAAAAATAGCTCCGTTTGAAGTGAAGTTTAATAAAAAATGGTCTGCTCACTACGGCGAAAGCGATCCAGAGAAAAGCAAGCCGGAAGAACAACGGCGGAAGGAAGAGTTAAAACGGATTTCTGATTTCTACAAAAAAAGAGGATTCCTGCATCAGGATATCTTCCCCATGCTTGGAATCAGTAGAGCATATTACAACGAGCTGAAAAACAGCTAATTTCAGTTTTTTATATTAGCCATTACTCCTTGCTCGGCAGGGGTAATGGCTTTTCAGCTTAATGGACGTGTTTTTTATAGAAAAAGGTGGATTTTACGATTAGGAAAGTGCATTTCTCTTTATATATTACTCTAATATTGAGTTTTTGTCATGAAAAATGAGCTTAAAATTGATTATTTTTGCTAGCACCATTTAGTACCGTTTTTAAACTTAAAAGCACCAAAATAGACCTCTTTTGACGGTTATAGATTGAATGGCAATGTTAGCTAAAATCGAGATTTTTGAGCATAAAATCCCCGATTTTGGGGAGTTCTATGGGGATTGGAAAAATAAAATGGTACCCCGGGCAGGAATTGAACCTGCGACCACCTGATTAGAAGTCAGATGCTCTATCCTCTGAGCTACCGGGGCATGTAAGCCTACAAATATGCCATGTTTTAACGAAAAATCAATAATGGTTTTATTTTCAGATGGAAAAAAGGCAGGGATGTGATATTTTTCAGTGAAGAAATACAGAAGCGGAGCAATGAATCCTAAAATCGTTTAATGAATCCCGAAGGGATGACAGGATTATAGAATTCATGATCCAACAACATATAAAACCCCGACGGGGTGAAATATAAAAACATGACCGGGACATTTTCACAAATATATATTCAATGTGTATTTGCCGTAAAAGGCAGGCAAAACCTTTTGCAAAAATCATGGAGTGACGAGGTTTTTAAATACATAGCCGGAATTATCAAAGCTAAAAATCAAAAGCCCATAATCGTAAATGGCGTTGCTGACCATGTCCATTTATTTATTGGTTTGAATCCATCCGTTTCCGTTTCTGAATTGGTACGAGATGTGAAAAACAACTCCACCAATTTTATTAATGAACAGAAATTTGTGATAGACAAATTCGCATGGCAGGAAGGCTATGGCGCATTTTCATATGCGCATTCTCAAATTGACCAGGTGTATCAATATATTTTAAATCAGGAAGAGCATCATCACAAGAAAACATTCAAGGAAGAATATATCGCCTTTTTAAAGAAATTTGATATCAAATATGGTGAAAAATATTTATTCGATTGAATGGAAGAATCATGTCACCCGCTTCGGGGTTGATGTATTCTGTTTTTTGTATTTTCTATAATCATATTACCCCTTCGGGGTTCAATTTAAGGCAATATATACTACGGAGCGATAAAATGAATATTGTGGTGCTGGACGGTTATACTTCAAATCCAGGAGATATCGCATGGACGGAACTTGAGTCCATTGGGCCGTGCCGCATTTATGACAGTTCCGCGCCGGAGGATGTTGTCAAACGCTGCCGCAATGCGGAAATTGTTTTGACTAACAAAACCGTGCTGAATGCGGCAACGCTGGAGAGTCTGCCGGAATTGCGGTATATCGGGGTGCTGGCCACCGGCTATAATGTGGTGGATGTTCCGGCGGCAGCCGGACGGGGAATCATCGTTACCAATGTTCCGGCATACAGCGCTGACTCCGTGGCACAGACGGTTTTTGCCCATATTCTGAATTTGACCAATAACACGGCGGGACATGCCGCCAGCGTCGCGGCCGGGGAATGGGAAAAATGCGAATATTTCTGTTACTGGAAAACACCGCTGATTGAATTGCGCGGACTGACTTTGGGCATTCTAGGTTTGGGCGGAATCGGCATGGCAGTGGCGGAAATCGGACGGGCTTTCGGCATGAAAATTATCGTATTCACGCGGACTCCGGAAAAAGCCGCCGGTTCCGGCATCGAATGTGTTGACATGGCGGAACTTTTCCGCCGCGGCGATTTTCTGACCCTGCATTGCCCGCTCAGCCCGGAGACCGCCGGCATCGTCAGCCGGGAACATCTGGCGCTGATGAAGCCGGGCGCATTCCTGATTAATACTGCAAGAGGCGGACTGGTTGACGAAGCGGCGCTGGCCGCCGCGTTGAACTCCGGCAAACTTGCCGGCGCCGGGCTGGATGTGCTAAGCACCGAACCGCCGTCCGGCGACAATCCGCTGCTAAAAGCCAAAAACTGTCATATTACTCCGCATATAGCCTGGGCGTCAAAAGCCGCCAGGGAACGGCTGTTAAGTATTGCCGCCGCCAATGTCCGGGCCTTCCTCAACGGCGCTCCAATCAATGCCGTAAAGTAGCCTTACTTTTTTCCCGCAGAGTACCGCAAGCATCTTGCTTGCGATTTTCTCCAAGCTGGAAGCTTGGGTTACTTTGGCTGCCGCTGAGTACCGCAAGCATCTTGCTTGCGAACTTCTCCACGCTGGAAGCTTGGGATATTTTTCCAGGCGGAATGCAAATTTCTTCATACGCCGGGAGGAAGTTTTGACGTCATCAGCTTGCGGTAACTGATGGTGCGGCCATCGACGACGAACCGGCCGTCCCCCACCGCATGAAATGTGCGGCGTTCTTTACGGTCAGGATCAATCCATGCGAAGACGCCGTCCAGGACAAAAATATTGTGTTTTTCGATGTAATCGGTCACGCGGCATTCAATATTGGCAAGGCACTCGTCAATCAGCGGCGCCTTTACTTCTTTTCCCTTGACCGGCGTAAGTTCAAATTTCTTGAATTTATCCGTGTCGCGCCCGGAACAAACGCCGATCTCAACCACTTTTTGCGAGAGATCGACGGTCGGAATCGCAATGACGCATTCTTTGTTTTTAAGTAAGGCTTCGCACGAATAGTTCCACGCCCCGGTCAACAGCGCGAACCTGGGAGAACTTCCAAAATCCATAACCATGTGCCATGAAATTGTCATAATATTGTTTTTGCGCCCGTTCCTGGTGGTAATCAATACTACCGGCCCCGGTTCAATCAGCATGAAAGCTTTTTCCAACGGCAATTCCTGCATATTATTTCCTCCTGCTTTTCTAAAGTTTGGACTGTGATCTCCAAATATTATTATAACAGTATAACACGTTTACAGAAACAATCAATCCAATATATCTGCGCTATCATAGTACCGCAAGCATCTTGCTTGCGATCTTCTCCAAGCTGGAAGCTTGGGTTACTTTCTCGGCATAGTACCGCAAGCATCCTGCTTGCGATCTTCTCCAAGCTGAAGTTTGGGTTACTTTCTCGGCATAGTACCGCAAGCATCCTGCTTGCGATCTTCTCCAAGCTGAAGTTTGGGTTACTTTTTTGTTCCTGCTTCATGCCATGCCCTCCCCGCCACAATCTTAATTTTTCCGTCAAACCGAACAAATCATACACTATCATGAGTTTGAAAATCGCATTTTTCACGTTATTTGAACCTGTCGGTATCGTTTGGATTGACAAAATTACTATATATGTAGGGACAATTGAAAATTGAAAATTATGAATCAGGATATCGGAAGTAGTTGAACGCGAGAAAAGTTTTAAAGTTAAAAACCCGGAACGGGTGAAATGATTATAGAAGAAAGTGCTGCCCCGCCTGGCGGGTCCCGCGACTGCGGGAGAGAAAAGTTTTAAAGTTAAAAAACCCGGAACGGGTGAAATGATTATAGAAGAAAAATGAAAGTTGTTCTGTTCAATGGTTCTCCAATGGCTAGGAAATGCTTATGAAGACTGAAAAGTATTATGCTCAACGAGACTCTATTATCTCGGAAATGCAGATTGATTGTAGCGCCGTCCGTATCGGGCGGGATCGTCCAAAACGTTCAAATGTTCGTAACGGATGAACATTATGTGCAAATGTCCAAAATGTTTGTTGAAACAGAAAACCGTTGTGCGAAGGAGGTCTCTATCGGCTCGGAAATGCGACTTTGTTGTAGCACCGTCCGTATCGGACGATGGTTTCAAATCATCCCTCTCAGAGAGAGGGCGCTACACCGGAACATTCTGCACAGAGGGTGTCCGATTGTCCAAAATGTGTTTACAGTATGCCAGTTTTGCCAAAACTGGCAGGAAAGGCGTTTTTGGCAAAAACGCCATACTATGGCAACGCAGTCCTGCACACTGGTGTCCAAAATGAGCGTGATGTGTGTCCAAAATGCCAGTCAAGACAGATGGGAATAATGGGACTGGCAATGCGGAAGAGATCGCCGGAAACCGACAACGTTCCTGCTCAAGTGGTCTCTAATATCTCGGGAATCGGACGGCTGTCCGCCCGTTGCATCCGAGTTTTATAATGCCGGCGCAGGGGGTCCAAAATGGGCATGAGTGGTGTCCAAAATGGTTCCGTTGTAGTGCCGTCCGTCTCGGACGGGTATGTCCAAAATGGTTCCGCAACTGCGGGATTATGAGTTAACGACAATCTTAACCGGACATACAATTGAAAATTGAAAGTGGAAAATTGAAAATGAGAAAACACAACAACAACAACCTCAAAGCAGTCTCCAAAAGCTCGGAGATGTTGGACAATATTCGACAGCTTTGTGCTCAATGGGTGTCCAAGATGTCCAAAATGACAAAAATGTACTTTATTAAGGAAAAACTTAACCAGACATCAAAATTAAACATTGAAAAACACTCTGGCCTAGTGTCCAAAATGTCCAAAATGATGGGGTTGCCTGTTATGTTAGTCGGCCGGGCAAAGACCAGTAATCAATGTCGCAAGATAATCTTTCCCGCAAAAAATCGGACAAAAACTTATGGCAAACACTATCCGGCAGATTGATTTATTCACCGGGAAAGGCTATCTTAACAGGATAAATATTTAACTTTTAAGCTATTAGTCAGGAGACATATATGGAAATGCAGGGTGTTTATACAGCGCTGGTAACGCCTTTTTCTCAGGGAGCCGTTGATTTCGGCAAGCTGAAGGAACTGGTTGAATTCCAGATTGCCGGCGGAGTGGACGGAATCGTTCCAGTCGGCACTACCGGCGAATCGCCGACCTTATCTTTCGAAGAACACATGAAGGTGATTGAAGTTACGATTGAAACCGCGAAAAAGCGCTGTCAGATCGTTGCCGGGACCGGAGCCAACTCCACGTCCGAGGCGATTGAACTGACCAGGCATGCAAAAAACGCCGGGGCCGATGCGACACTTCAAGTCACGCCTTACTACAATAAGCCTACCCAGGAAGGGCTTTACCGGCATTTTGCCACAGTTGCCGACCAGACCGGTCTGCCGGTGGTACTGTATAATGTTCCCGGCCGCTGCGGGGTGCCGATTGCAGTTGAAACGATTGCCCGTTTGAGCAAAAATCCGCTCATTGTCGCGGTCAAGGAAGCCGGCGGCAGCGTTGAACGCGTTTCCGCCATTCTCGATGTTTGCGACATCACGGTATTGAGCGGGGATGATATGCTGACGGTTCCGATGATGGCGGTCGGCGCCACCGGCATTATCAGCGTGGCGTCAAACCTCATTCCGGCCGAACTCAAGGCCATGGTCAGCGCCGCGGCCGCGGGGGACATGGACAAAGCGATGAAGCTGCATAAAAAATACTACTGCCTGTTCCGCGACCTGTTTGTCGAATCCAATCCGATTCCAGTCAAAACCGCGATGGCGATGAAGGGCATGATTGCGGAAGAGTTCCGTCTGCCGCTCTGTGAAATCAGCGCCGGCGGCAGAGAGACGCTGACCATCGCCCTCAAGCGCTGCGGCATTCTCTAATTCCCGCAACTTCCAGAATAAATTTAAAGACCGCCTAAGCGCGGTCTTTTTTTTGCCATAAATTAAATCATATGCCAGTTATGTTTTTATATCCCGTCTTCATAAGGGGATTATTTTATTAAAAATTTAATTTGAAAGAATTTGATAATTATTATTGCTTTTTTATGAAAAATGTATTATAGAGTATAGTTAAGGGGTGTTTTATGCGTTTTTCATTATTTCATGAGAGGCAATCATGAATATAATATTTTATCTTAAATTTATCAGGGATATTTTGTGTCATAATCACTGGTTATGGCTGGCATGTTTTATGCTTTTATTTTCCATCTGTTATAATCCGGCATGGGCGGGTGAAAATGGGAAACCCGACAAGGTTGTATTACAGTTAAAATGGAAACATCAGTTTCAATTTGCCGGCTATTATGCGGCAGTCGAAAACGGTTATTACAAAGACGCCGGTCTTGATGTGACAATTGTCGAAGCCCGGCCGGAACAGGATCCCGCAGAACCGGTATTGACCGGCAAAGCCGATTTCGGGATTGCCGGAAGTTCGCTCCTGCTTTTGCGCGACAAAGGCAAGCCGGTGGTGGTGCTTGCCGCGATATTCCAGCATTCCCCGCTGGTCATCATGATGAAAGATGACGGGGCGCTTGCCGATGTTCATTCTCTGATCGGGAAAAAAGTGATGATTGAACCGCTCGCCGCGGAAGTGATGACCTATCTCCAGATAGAGAACGTAAAGACTGATTCAATGACCATCCTGCCGCATTCCTTCGACACACAGGATTTGATAAATGGGAAAGTGGACGCCATGACGGTATACACTTCCACCCAGCCCTATCATCTCCGGAAACTGAAGATACCTTATAAACTGCTTGAACCGCGCGCTTGCGGAATTGATTTTTATGGAGATTGCCTGTTCACCACGGAAAACCAGATAAGACTTCACCCCGAGCGGGTAAAAGCGTTTCGCGAAGCGTCTCTGCGCGGCTGGAAGTATGCCATGGATCATCCGGAAGACCTCATTACGATCATTCGCCAGAAATACGACCGCAAGCTGTCACGGGAACAATTGCTGTTTGAAGCAACTGAGATGCGGTCACTGATTAATCCGAATGTCATTGAAATCGGTTATATGAACAGGGCGAGATGGCAGCATATCGCGGACACTTATAAGCAGACAGGACAAATATCAAGCGATATTCCGATAAAAGACTTCATTTATGCAACAGCGCCATTTTCTTTCCATCAGCAACCGTATTATGTTGCAATAGCTTTGCTGGCGCTGCTGGCTGCCGGCATTGGTTTTAACGCCATGCGCTTCAGAAAACTTAACTCCATTCTAAAGCATGAAATTGAGCTGCGCGACCATGCGGAAAAAGAATTAAAAGATACCCGAAATATTCTGGAGGCTGCATTTGACCAGAGCCCGGCGGGAATTATAATCGCGGATGCGCCTGACGGCAGACTCCGGCATTTTAACAAAGCGGCCCGCCAGATACTCGGCAGTCCGGAGGATAAGGCTGTTGTCGGCGTAGATATGAAGCAGTTTGCCCCGGGCGAGCAATTGCTGTATATGGATGGAACAAAAGTCAAGCCGGAGGAAGGGCCGCTGGCCAAAGCGATACTGCATGGAGAAAGTTCCAGCAAGGAATTCATCAGCAGCAAAACTAACCATGATCAGCATACGGTATGGGTGAAAGCCGCGCCGGTAGTGGATGATAAAGGAACAATTAACGCGGGAATCGCGGTAGTTCTGGATATCACCGAACGCAAAAAAGCGCAACTGGCATTGCAGGAAAGTGAAAAGCGGTTCAAGGCGATGGCCGACACCGCCCCCATATTGCTCTGGATGTCCGGGCAGAACGGTTTATGCACATATTTCAATTGCAGATGGCTGGAATTCACCGGACGGACGCTGGAACAGGAATTGGGTAGCGGCTGGAGCGAATGTGTGCATCCGGAAGACCACCAGCGCTGTCTTTATACCCATACCAAGGCATTTAATGCCCGCAAGCCATTTGTTCTGGAATATCGTTTGCGTCATAACAGCGGGGAATACCGCTGGATTATGGACTCCGGCGTTCCCCGGTTCAATGCCGATGGCGATTTCCTCGGCTTTATCGGAACCGGAACTGACATCACCGACCGGAAGATTGTGGAAGAGGAACTGCGCGAAAGCGAAATCCGTTTCAGGCAGATTGCCGAGAATGCCTGCGATATGGTTTGGGAAGTTGACGCATCCGGCATGTATGTCTATTGCAGTTCAGTGGTAAAACATCTGTTAGGGTATTCCGCTTCAGAATTAGTCGGCAATAAACATTTCTATGAACTTTTTGCGCCGGAAGTGCGGGAAGAGCTGAAAATGACAACGATGGGGGCGTTTGAGCGTCAGGAAAGCTTCCGCAATTTTGTTAATCCCTGTATTCACAAGAACGGCAAAACGGTTTTCATGGAAACCAGCGGAGTACCCGTCTTAAGTGAAGATGGAACGCTGATTGGCTACCGCGGCACTAATACCGACATCACCGACCGTAAAATAGCGGAAAAGGAACTGCGCGAAAGCGAACAATTCCTGCGGCAGGCGGAACATATTTCCCGCATCGGAGGCTGGAAAGCCAATCCCAGGACAAAAAGTTTATTCTGGACTGAAGGCATCCGCAATATTCTCGAATTGCCGCCGGACTATCAGCCGGCCCTGGAAGAATGGTTGAAATTTTTTGTCCCTGAATACGTTCCGCTGGTGGAAGAGACTATCCGTAACTCCATGAAGCAAGGCGATGCGTTCATTGTCGAAGCGGAAGCCGTTACCGCGACCGGTAAGCGGTTCTGGGCTGAAGTCAGGGGGGATACGCAGATTGACAGCCCGGAAGACCCGCAAATCATGGGAACTTTCCAGGATATAACCGACCATAAACTGACCGAAGATTTCTTAAAAGGCGGCCTGTGATGCGAATAACGGCCGGGGTCTCAATACTCCGGCCCGAGGGTTGCTACTGCTTCTGATACCATTCGCCTTTGTCATCCTGCAGCCATTGGTCTTTTTTAGCTTTTTCAGCGATTTTGATGGCGCGCCGTTTGCCGACGACTTCCGCAGCGACGCCGTTTTTCGCGGCAATTGCGGCATACACCTGTTTGCGGTCGTTATTTTCGGTATCAACGGCGTTTTTGGTATCGGCGCTGTTGTCTCTGACCTGGAGATACCCCAGATTATTTTCACCGACCACGCCGGCGTCTTTCAGCTTTTCGACAGCGGGCAGCCGTTCCTTCATCCTTGCGATAATTTCATCTTTAGTGCCGGCATTTAAATTAAATGCCGCGGTCAGCAGTACCAGGGCGAACAATGCTTTTACGGCGGTATTGATTATTGAATTCGTTCTCATTTTCGCTAACTCCTTATATTTTATTTGGTTGCGGGTTCAGCAGTTTTGGCTTTTTCGGCATTTGCGGCTTTGGCTGCCTCAGCGGTTTTGGCTTTTTCGGCATCCGCGGCTTTGGCTTTTTTCGCGTTATCCACGTCATCGAAGAAATCATCCAGCGCACGGTCCACCTTGACGTTGACGTCAATGGTGATATGGATGGGCTTGATCTCAATCGGCTTGACATTGACATCGTTATGAGTGTCAAACGAACACCCCCAGAGCGCCACCGGCAGCAATGCCGCGAACAATTTTGTCTTCATGTTTTTTTGTCTCCAAAAAGTTTTTTTACATTGTTATTGAATTTTAACATCTGGTTAAGCGGAATATTAGTATTAACATTCAACTTTATACCCTGAAAAATCGCTTTTTCACCATTAACCCGGATAAAGCCGCCGCGCTGGCTGTCATATTTGAACGGCAGCGGTTCCGCGGGACGCCCGTTCAACTGCATTTCCAGGCGGAGTTCTTCTCCGACATTGGCAAAGTTGATCTTGACCCATTCATAATCAAAATTTTTCAAAGCCTCCGCCGCAATATCCATCTGGCTGAACTGGACGGAATCGGGCGGCAGCCCTTCAAGCATCTTGTCCATCCCCTGAACCCGGAGATTGTGACTGTCGCCGGGCTCAGAATACAAGTAACCGGGTTCCAGCGCGATCCCCTGTTCCCCGATGCTTACCGGGATGCGTCCCTGAATCGTGCCGGCTCCGGCAGCCTGGCTGATGCCCATTTCCGCCAGCAGCCGCGACAGAATCAGGCCGTCGCAATATACTACCGCTTTCAGGTTCTTCTGACCCGGCGTGATGCGCATGGCCTGCGTGTAAATTCTGCCGCCGCACCAGTTCGCGGAAAAGTTTTCCAGCAGAAAAGCGCCGCCCGGCTCAATCTGATATTCAGCATTCAGATCGCCTATGTTAATATTGCCGGCCTGCAATGATTTGCAGCTCAGCGCCTGTAACGGCGGGGTGCGCAGTTCCGGCAGTCCGGGCAATGTTAATATGCCTTCAATTCCTTCCGCCGTCAAGTTCAGCGGCGTACTTTTGAAGATTCCCTTGGCAACATGCAGGCTTGCCTTGCCGGAACTTCCGGACGGCCCGAAACGGTATTCCGCACTCCCTTCAATATTGCCGCTGAAACTCGTGCCTTCAAGCTGCGGAAAATATTTGCCCGGCAGCAGCGGCTCCGACAGATCATAGGGGCCGAAGCTAAGTTCAAACTGTCCGGACAACGCTGGACGCAATTGTAAAACAGCCCGGCAGTTCCAGTCCGCCCCGGACAGGACCAAGGGCCTCAGTTTGCCTTCGACCAACAACTCGGATTCAATATCTTTTACGGTAAAATCAATGTCCAGCAGCGGATTGCCCCGCAGACTGATCTGCTGCAATTGAACCCGCCCTGCCCCGCCCGGAGCAGCAAGATACAACAGCGGCAGTTCAACTTTCAGGTTCCCGGTCTTAAACTGAAAATCCGGCAAGCTGATGCTTGCCGCATTCAGGTACAGGCCGCCGCGCCATTGCCCTTTCGACTTCATCATCTGCATTCCGGCGCGCGGCGCGTCAATCGCCGCTTTTAGCGGCTTTGCGCCACTTCCGGTCTTTGCCGTTTCAAATTCAACTGCCGGACCCGCCGTAATTTCCATGTTCAAACTCAAGTTGTTTTCCGCATCGACGGGATTACAGTTTATATCGCCGGACCCGCCGATTTTAAGCGTTTTAAACCGCAACAGCCCGGAACCGACTCCGGCCTCCGCCATTTCAACGCCGGACGGCAACTCCGGACTGGCCGAATAAGTCCAGTGTCCGCGCTGTTTCAGCCGGTTCCAGTTTAAATCATATTGCTGGACCAGCGACAGACTGGTCTTGAATTTTAACGCCTGCTTGTTGCCGGCGTCGGTCCGGCTGACAATATCGCCTTTTACTTTGATCTCTTCCGCAGTCAGGAAACCCTTGCCGGAAATTCTATCCAGCAGCAGCGTCACCGGGCCGGCCAAAGCCAGATTGGACAGTGAATATTCGATGCTGCCGTCGTTCTGTTTTACTTTCAGGATTGCGGGGCTGTCTTTCGCCGGATTGCTCAACATCCATCCGGCAGCTCCGGCTTGCAGACGGGTAAGCTTTATCGCGGCGGCGAGCTGCTGCAAACCGGCGGAATCTATTTCCCCGAACACCTCTCCGTCAAACACCGCTTTGCCGGTAATGCCTTCAGCTTGCGGCAGCACGAACAAGTAATTTTCCAGATTCAAGGAACTGCTGAATTTGCATTCAAAGCGTCCGCTGCCGCGATACCATTCCCCCTGCCCGCGAAAAACATCCCCGGCACATTGCACTTTGCAAAACCCGGTTATTTTCCCTTCCGGGCCGCCTGGATTATTCATTCTTATTGAAAACGGCACCTCCGTCCGGACTTTCCCGGCATCAATCATCAATATGCAACGGTCCAACGCGACATACTTCAAATCCAGCGTGTCCGAGTCGGCTGCCGGAACTGATGGTTTCGCCTTGGCCGCGGCTTTCTTTTCAAACAGTTCCGGATAAATTCCGGGAATGCGCCAGGCCGCGCCGTCTTTTACAATTTTGACGCGGGCGCCGTTGATGTCCAGCGCTTTGATCTTGATGCCGTGCTGGAACGGCCAGAACGGAAGCTGGTATTCCACCCGGATTGAATCCGCCGCGACCACCCGGCTGCCGTCAAGTTCCAGCTTAACTTTCTCAAAGCTTGCCCCGGCAAACCCGAGTTCGCGCACTTCCGCGTTAATCCCTTTGATCCCGGCCAGCGCCGCCAGCCTGGGCAGCAGTATGCCGCCAAGATAAGCCGGCATATACCAATACAGCAGCATCCCGGCAGCGGTCAGCCCCATCACCATAAAATGTGACAGACTTAAAGTAAGGCAGCCCCAGCGCCGCCAGCCTTTTTTATTTTCACTCATATCTAATCCGTTTTGTTCGTTAAACCGGTAAAATAACAAAGCTTATGAATAGGTCAACAATCCCGTTTAGTCAAACGATTTCGCCAATTTAACCGGTAAAAAATATGCCGGTAAAAATTAGCAAAAGATTCCGGACGTCACATCCCCTTCCCGCATTCGCGGAAGACATCGCCGTCCAAGACGGACTGGTCAGACAAGTCGGACAGGTCGGACGACTCGGACATTTTGGACAGGGTCTCCGCATCCCGCATTCGCGGGAGATATCGGCTCCACTCATTCTGGACACCCCTCGCGCCTCATTTTGGACACCGGCTACGCAGATTTTGGACACCGGCTCCACTCATTCTGGACACCGGCTCCGCACATTCCGGACACCGGCTCCGCACATTCCGGACACCGGCTCCGCACATTCTGGACACCGGATCCGCACATTCCGGACACCGGCTCCGCACATTCTGGACACCGGCTCCACTCATTCTGGACACCGGCTCCGCACATTCTGGACATCGGCTCCACTCATTCTGGACACCCTCGCGCCTCATTTTGGACACCGGCCTCGCAGATTCTGGACACCCTCGCGCCTCATTTTGGACATCGGCTCCGCTCAATGGGTTTATGGGTCCTATGGGTCCTATGGGTCCTATGATTTTGGACACCCCCTTCCCGGTCTTCCCAGTCTTCCCGGTCTTTGCTTTCACGACAGTCAGCCTATGGACGCTATGGACTATTATGGACTCTATGGACTGTGCCAGGCCGGACAACCGCCCGCTACGCCATTATCGCCCGGCTTTCGCCGGAGCCGGCGCTTAACTCCGACAAGGCCCATACCAACGCATCCAGCCGGTCGGGACTGGACTGGTTCAACGCCGGATTGTAACTGCACAACTGGTCTTCCAACTTCGGGAATCTGCCGACATGATGGACTTTGCCCAGTTCGTACAAGGCGGCTATCGGTTCGGCGCGGATGATCTTGCCGCGGGCGGCATTGACGCTCTTGCAACTGATGTCTCGGCAGACATTGCGCAGATTCGCCGCCACCAGATCGCCGCCGTTGTTGGTTTCACAAATCACCCGGTCGGCGTGCCAGCGCTTATACTCTTTTTCAACGGCTCTGGCCCATTCCAGGGGAGTGCCTTTCAGCGATACGTCGCTGAGAATATGGTATTCGCCTTTGCGGTCGCGCCCGGCAACCACAATGCCGGTTTCGTCCGAACCCGGCGTGGCGGTGACGGCGGGATCCACCCCGATCACCACCCGCTGGAATTCCGGCGCGTTGATGATCCGGAACCGGTCAATCAGCTCGCGTTTCCATAACGCGCCTTCCATATCGTCCAGCCAGTTGCCTTCCAGAAAACGCTGCCGCTTCCGTTCCGGCAGCTCCGCCAGAGTGGTTTCAATATAGCCTTCCGCCAGATTTTCACGGTTGCTGCCGGGATTCATCAGCATCGAATCATAGTAATCCGGAAACAGCAACGCGGTATTGTTTTCCGGTTCCGCTTTCTGGATGAACAGCTTATACGACCAGTGCGACTTGCCCGGCGGGTTGCAGTCGAAGTAAGCTTTA
>CAIKZE010000163.1 GCA_903831825.1 uncultured Lentisphaeria bacterium
AAGTTTTCTAAGTATTTCCATTTATGACCTTATTGTTACTAATTTAAATTAGTTATAATATAGATCTTATTTGTGGCTTTTAAAACAATTATACTTGATTTTTCCCATTATTCTAAAATTTTTACTTTTGAAATTACCTCTTCATTAAAGTTACTTTGTAAAAGTTACTGCCCATGATTCTTTTCTGATTCTTTTCCGGACTGCCGACTTGATGTTTAAATTCGTTCATTTTTCTCCTTATTTTTGGGATGGTTCTGGCAAAGCCAATCCCTATTTATTGTTTCGTGGTTGAGCTAAATTCATTGTTTCAGGGGTTATATGTTTCTTTTAATTTAAATTATACCACCAAGGATATTGTTGCGTATAATTAAAATAAGTGTTTCTTTCGCATGGTACATTACGTCTACTGCTCCAGCTTACATGACTATCAAGAAAAAGAATATTGAGTCCGTCCGTGTGGCGATTTGCAATCGGATTCGAACTCTCATCAACAATGTAGGATCCAACCATTGCGCTGCCATTACTCGCTTCGAGCCAGTAGAATCGAGAAGACAGTTTGCGGATATTGGTAAGTTTTCTGTACGTTATATTGGGTAAATCGGTTGTACTATTAAAATGTTTATTGATGCCATATGAATACCAATTGGCTGAATTTTGCTGCAAATCCGGGCAGGCAAGGGTTGAACGGGCTCCCGATATATCTACCCGTCCAAAAGCCTCATTAAGTTTGAGATATGGCGACAATAATCCTATCGGATCTAAGACCTCGTATTTAGCATCCACATAGGCGTCAGTCGAGCGGTATGGCGTAATATAATCGCCGTTGTCAACGGAATACATGCTGCATGCAGTGCCCCATTGCTTTAAATTATTTAAACATTGTGTCTTGCGTGCACTTTCCCGCGCTTTGTTCAGCGCCGGCAGCAGCATTCCAGCCAAAATCGCGATGATGGCGATCACGACCAGGAGTTCGATGAGTGTGAAATTCAACGACTTGCAACTTTTTTTCACATTCATTTTCGTCTCCGTTTTACGATTTGTCTTCCGGAACATATTGGTTTTCATTCTCCGCCCCTTTCCTTGTTAGTTTTTAAAACTCATTTTATCCAGTATGAATGAATCGAATTCCAGTTTCAGGATGACCGCCTCATTCGCGAGTTCATCCGCCGGAATGTTCCAGATATGCAGATACGCCTTGTTTTCCGCATGCATGGAAGGCATAATCTCCACTTTGGACTTTAATTCCAGGCCGTTATTTAAAAGCGTGGCTTTTTTCGGCTGAATCTCCAGCGGCTTGAGCGTGATGCCGGACTTGCGCGGCGCGTCCAGCAGATAAACATACAGCACATTCTCTTTCCGGCCCAGCAGCACATTGCCGTTATCCACAGTTAGCGGCAGCGGCTCCACCTGCTCGAATGCCTCTTTGACCTGCTGACGCCACTGCCCGATTTTATTCAGAATCCGGACGGCTTCAGCCGGGAACGTACCGTCAGCCTGCGGCCCGATATTCAGCAGATAATTACCGCCCTTGGCCAAGTGTCTGGCAAAGTTCCGGGTAAGTGCGCCGACGGTGAAATAATCTTCATTGGTTCGGTATCCCCAGCTCTCAGCGCCAATAGATTCGCAGGCTTCGGTCGGCTTGGTATAGACTTGTGTGCCGTTCAGTTTTGCATCATCGAAATCGCGTTCCGGCGTGTCAAAATCACCTTCGCCGAAGCCGCGCTTATTAATAATGATTCCTGGCTGGAGCGAGCGGATCAGTTGATTGATTGATTCGTCATGAGCATTAATGCTGTTTTCATTGACATCCCACCAGAACCCGTGGATTTTACCATAATTGGTACACAATTCAGTAACCTGCGCTTTGACGAATTCGAGATATTTTGCCACATCAGGTTCATCGCCTGGATCCGGTCCATGCAGCTCATAACTCCGGCCCCGGTTGGGATAGTATTTACAATTCATGTCCGGAGCCGAATAGTAAATGCACAATGGAAAGCCGCGCCGCTGGCAGGCTTCCGCCAGCATGCCAAAAATATCTTTACGATAAGGCGTGTTGGTAATATTGTACTCAGTCTGTTTTGTGTTCCACAGACAGAATCCATCGCAATGCTTAGCCGTGAAGCATATATATTGCATACCGGCGTTTTCCGCCAAGTCCAGCCACTGGTCCGGGTTGAATTTTACCGGGTTGAACTTTTCAATCAAAGGAGTATATGCCGCCCGGGAAAGCCTCTGGCGACACTGCTCCTGTTCGTGCCAGCCGTTGACCGCATAAAGTCCCCAGTGCATAAACAAGCCGAAGCGTTTTTCAAAAAACCAGTCTCTACCGTCATTAAATTTCTTTATCGTGTTCACATTCGTCTCTATGCATGCATTACTCATTTTTCACCAGGTTTGAGGTTTTATATATTTATCATTTATCCAGTAGTCTGACTGGCATGGTTTTAGCTTTTTCCTCTCGCTTTTCCAGTGGAATCTCTAATCACCAGCTCTGTCGGCACTTGTATGCTTGATTCGAATTTCTCGCCGCGGATTACCTTTATTAATTCATCTGCAACCGCTATGCCCATTTTTTCAAACGGCTGCCTGACTGTGGTCAGAGCCGGAAAACTATTTTGGCAAAACGACATATCGGCATAACCGGTTATTGAGATGTCCTCCGGAACTTTTTTCCCTAGCGCCTGAATCATAGTCATTGCCGTCAGCGCATGAAAGTCTGTATCGGCGGTAATAGCTGTCGCCTGAAGCTCGCCGGAAACTATTTTTTGGATAAAAGCTTTAAATTCACTCAGATGTGACTGGAGAATACCTTCAAAAAATAATGAATCGTCTATCGCTATTCCATGCGTCTTCAGCCCCTGGCAGAATCCCTGATAACGACTGACCGAATACCCGAAATTCAAACCATTTGAGATATGCGCAATCTGCCGATGCCCGAGAGAGTGCATGTAATCCACCATGGACTCCATCCCTGCTTTATCATCTGAAAACACATTGACCGTTCCCGGATTTTCCGGATAGCTATCAACATACGCGATTGGTATGTCATGCGACTTTGCAATATTTGCTAATAAATCTGAGTGTGCGGCAGATATCCCGCGCAGAATTAAACCTGAAGGACGCTGTTCCAACAAGCGTTCTACAGAATTTTTTAAATGCTCGTCGTTTTTAAAAGCAATCAGTTTCAGAAAGAATTGATTCCTGTCAATTGCTGTTGCTACGCCTTCAAGTACTTTTGATGTATACTCCCAGGAAATATCGTTTGAAATAAATGCGATAACCTTAGTTTTGCCGCTGCGCATATTGGTGGCAACGGCGTTGCGGCTGTATCCCATTCTGGCGGCAATATCTTTGAT
>CAIKZE010000164.1 GCA_903831825.1 uncultured Lentisphaeria bacterium
AGTTACTCATTCATGGTTCAATCGTTTCAGGAAAGTCCTGGTGCGGTTTGAGAAAAAGTCAGCCAATTATGAGGCGCTACTTCATTTGACAGCATCCATGATAATATATAGAAAACTGGGAGTTATTTACGGATAAGCTCTTAATATAGACGGCATGTTTACACTATAATATTTGTCGGAATATGAAATATGCCATTTTACCGGCAAAAGTTCATTGAATGAAATGATTTCCGGGTTCCGCAACATTTGGCCAAAGACCAAAAACTTCTTCGACTTGGAATATGCTTCATAGCGTTTGAGCGATGTGGCCCAGACAATCTGATGATTTTTAAATTTATATAACAACGGCAGCATATTCCATCCCGGCTTTACGCCCCAAGTAAAGGCCAAGCCATGTTTGGCAATGAAACTGCGTGCGGCATCACGTTCAACGTCCCATTGGCTGGGCCAGACGCTGTACATAAGACAATAATCGTGATAGACGGTTTGCGCCATCGGAATGGCCGTGACACGATCCCCTTCCAAGTATATGTTAGTAGTGTTGCAAACCAGAATTCCGTCGAGAACGGCGATATTGCCTTCCCAGAAACTTTCAGCGGTAAAGCAAAATTCAGGATTGATCTTTCTGGCGCGTTGTTTAATCGTTTCTATTAATTGCTGATTGCCTTTAATATAGCTATTGCCGCCGCCTGAATCGCTGGAACAGTCGGGATTGAAATTCAAGTAAGTGCCGCCATGATTGCCGGAATCCATATACGCGGCCGAAAATCCTGCTTTAGCCATATCCTCGACGACATCTCCCAGAACTCTGGTCCATGCCTCGGCGGGATAAGCAATTACGCCATTGCTGTGCGCACCTTTTTCATTTGGTCCTTTTTCCGGCCATTTTAGTGACTGTCCAGCAAAGTTTTTGACTGAGTTTTTATATCCATCCGCTTTGATGAAACTTTCGGTTGTATCTTCCCAGGAGGTGCATTGAATATAGCCCATTAACCGGAGATTGTGCTCAGCAGCCATTTTCAGATACTCCAGGTCTTGCTTCTCCAAGGGGAAGCGGTCAGGATTCATTTTATCAAAATAATGTCCTTTCCCCCACCCAAAACACATCGCTCCCAGCTTGAATTGACCGAAGTCTTTAAAAAATTGTCCATACTCAGGCTTAAAATATAATATCTGAGACTCGTTAAGAGAAAGCCATTCGTCAATGTCTTTAAACCATGCCGGAATACTTTTTCTGGTTAATAGCGGGCCTTCAGCGCTCCACGACTGCTTCAGGGCCCATGTCCGGTAGATTTGACAGGCATCATACCAGTCGCCTGAAAAACAACGAACTGCCGCCGGATATGGCACTTCCCACTTTTGCGGGATCTGCCGCATATTATTCGGCACATTGATCAGTGACCAACTCAACCCTGTATCCGGTTGTGCTTCGATTTGATAACGCTTGGCAAACTGATTTCGGTCAAAACACCCTAGGTACAAACCGTTGCCGGAGTTGTAGTAGGCATCAAATTGCATACTGTGTCCAGAACGGTTGGGCTGGAATATTCTGTTGCCTCCCAACAACCCTTTGCTGATGGGGTCACGAATCAACCTGCCGTTATAGGATGGAGAGGCCAAATAATCCAAGTCCGGTTGTCCGTCCTGTGCGCCAATGCCTTCAATTATTGGGGCCATGAAATAAAATACTGTGTATTCCTTACTGCGGTTTTCAAAGCCGGCATTTATCCGGCAAAATGAATCTTCGTTCAGCGTAAAACTTATCCAGACATCTAAACATTTTTCTTCTTTGCCGACATTCATTCCAATCCAGATGAATTTGACAAACCCTGACTTCTCGATTTTTTGACATTTAGTGGCGAAGTTTCTGGCGTTGACCGTAAGTTCGTCGCTTTCCAATCCAGAGCTTTTATCATTGGAACCGTCATCCTTTTCAGGATCTATAGACAGATTCACAACCGCCGGCTGTCCGGTGGTGTCAGATTTTATTTTTTTGAATTTTATACTCCAGAGTTCACCGGAAGTCTTTTTGTTGATAAATTCTTTACCTGCTGAATTTTTGATGCTGAGTATTCCTCCGCCTTGCTCCGGGGCGGCAAGTTGCAACGCGATGGAATTGTTACTCAAAGACTTTATATTGTTAAATTCAAGCGTTTTAGTTGTAACAGGAGTTTCAATTGGATTTGCCGATGTCGGCTCCATCGCGATATTGTCAATGTCAGCTTTTACTTTTACGCTGAATGATAGGGAAAAAGCATTGATTTCCGGGTCAATTTTTATCGGATAATTAACCGTAGTCCATTCCGAAGTAAGCTTGGCATCCCCAATTGTTTTGTATGCCGGTTGTGTATTGGTTTTATACGTGCTTATGCCTATGCTAAGTTCTCCGTTACCGCGCAGGCTGCATGAGAGTCGGTAATTTCCCGGTGTTATTTTACCAATATCACTTCGTACGAATGCAGGAACCTCCGGCTTGTCGCCTATGGCTATGCGCATGAAACGTTTGCCGCTGATAGCATCACCGCTGCTGATTAATTCACATTTGTCATTGTTTTTATTCCATAACACCCAATTGTCGGGCATGACGCCATTAGCTGATTGCTCAAAACTTCCGTTGGCAATTAAATTGCCCGAGGGAGCTCCGGATATTGTCGATGGTCCAGGTTCCGCCGATGTCATTGATCCCGTTATGTCGAACTGTTTATTTAACAGCAATTGCAGGCGCGCCGGATAAGTTTCTCCGGTAACCGTTCCTGCGCCTTTAAGATTTGCGCCAAAGGTGATACTATCGCCGAAACATACGACTATATTTCCAGGCCTGATTACAGCTTTGAGTTTTTCAGCAGCCTCCTCCGCCAGTAATTTATTGCCGTCAGCAGTCAGGTGTACGCCGTCAGCGCTCTTGCTGTTTGCTGTATTTCTAATCAGACATTCGGCTTGTTCTGATGCCCCTTTATTTTTCATGACCAACTCGTTAAGATCAATCAAGATAAGACTCTTTTCCTGAGCTATGCCTTTTATTATCTGATTATACTTTTCAATACGTTCATTTAAACTTTCGGGAAAAGGATATTTCTGGTGTCTAGTTCTTACGTATTTCTCGATAACCGGATTAACTGTAACCAGCGCAATATATTTGACGCTTCTTTGCTGCGCTTTCTCGACGATGGTGCGGATATTTTTTTCATACTGTTGCGGCTCGACCAGATTCTGCGAATTTAACGCATCATTCATTCCGAATTCAATAATCAGGCAATCAGGCTTGATAGACAAGACATCTTTTTCAATTCTGGATAAGGCATTGGCGGTGTTATTGCCGCCAACGCCTTTGCTTACAACCAGAACGGGTTTTGTTTCTCCTGCCATAGACAAGGAATATGGGTTGATTGCGCGCTTGCCGCGCAATAACCCCTCTTGAACTGGGCCGTGGGATATGGGGATTGCTTTTTCTCGAGGTCTCTTAACAGGCTGAAGCAGTGCATTTTCGACAGTTCAATCCTGGCGTAA
>CAIKZE010000165.1 GCA_903831825.1 uncultured Lentisphaeria bacterium
AAGATTTGTCGCCTTCTTTGGTTAAACGTCCGGCAGCGTCATAGTCGTAGCTGGTGACTTTACCAGCGGCATCGGTGCTTGAAACCAATTGATTCGCCTTGTCATACTTATAGGTTGTGCTTTTGCCATCAATAGTTTTGGTCAGAATATTTCCGGCGGCATCGTACTCGTACTGTTCAGCGGCTTTGCCGGAGGCATCAACTACTGCCAGTAACTGGCCTTTCAGGTCGTATTTGTAATCCTGCTTATTGCCGCTGACATCTCTGGCGGTAATCTGACCATCTGGCGAATAGAAGTATTTGATATAAGCAATCGGGACAGTACGACTGTCAGCGTTAGTTCCCGGCTGCGCCGGGCCGGACTCTGTCCGGGAAGATCGAAGCGGCACGTTGCCGCACATGCCGGAGAACGGCGAACCTAATGACTTGGTTTCCAACTGTCCAAATCTGGTATAAGTGTAATATACCGGGATATTGTCGGCTTTGCGGACTGAAATGCGCGACTGACTGTCGTAAGTGTAAGTTACGGTTTTGCCTTCATCATTCATCTCGATCAGGCGGCCGTATTTGTCGTAAACCCATCCGGATTTGCGTTTCTGTCCGTCGTTGAAAGTGATGAGGCGTTCAGTGCGTTTGCCGTAGCGGTCACGGCAATTTCTTCTTATCCGGTTTTGCAATAATACGCTCAAATATGTTTCCTCTTTTACTGTCAATGTCAGTATAAAACATTACTCAAAAACCAAAGCTAAAGCTTGACACTGCTATCCATGTATTCATTTGAAAGTAGAACTTTCTGAATCGTTATTGGAATTTTTAATCTGGAAATCAATAAATGAAAAATGCTCAATTTCGTCCACTGGAATTTTATGTTCTATTTTTGATTCAAATTTATTATTTTTGTATGAAATGACATTAAGAGTAAGTCCTGCCTGATTTATTTGAAATTCATATTCATCACGCATTTTATTCTTCTTTTCCACCTTCACCCAGCCAGGTATGAATTTATAATAATCATTAAATTTAAATATAATAACCTTTTTGGTTATTGGATTTTGAGTAATCATAATATTCTTGACACAATAATATGCCAGTTCTTTCACTGAAAATGCTATTTTCAGATTTAAATCATTTTCTGCAATTGTCAGTTTACTCGGACAAGAATCGTTCTTAATATAATAACAATTTAACATTAGCCCAATCGTTTGGAGCTTAATATCCCCAAGCAGGATATCTATGTCCTTTTCACTCTCAATCCTAAGCGTTCTGGCTTGATTTATTATTTCTTCTGTGCTATTAATTGATAAAGCGGCAATATCTTTCAGAAAACTAACTGGCAGATTGGCTTTTATTACTGAGTTTATAAGAGCGTCATAAAAGTCTCGATATATGGCAATGCTATATCTAAAAGGCTCTTGCTCCCCAGAATTGAACATCAGTAAGATATTGCTCCATGCTGTTATTAAATTCGTACATTCCTTGTATTTTTTTTGGTTTAGCAGATTGTCTATTTCGGTATTTACAAAGGGCTGAAAGATTTTTATAAAACTAGCCCCCCTTGTATATTTTTCTGTCGTTAGTGATTGTTGCGTTGACTGTTTTTCTTTTCTTGCTATACTGAAAACATATTGATATATGCCTTTCTGTTTGAAAATCTCGTTTGCTTTATTTCTGTCTTTCTTGTATTCGTCACAAATGGTTATTGGATCATTACTTCGGACTACATCCAGTTTATTCAGCATTTCCCAACCTGTTGCCAAATCAATTATAATTTGGCTTTTTTCAGAATTACTTTTTGAGTAATAAAAGACATATGAAAGAACAAATACCAGAATTATAAGAAACATTAAAACGATATATATTCTTTTTATTTTCATGCTTTATCTCCATAAACTTGAAATTATTATTCATACACTATACTATAAGTTGCTCGAATTGTTATACTTGCAACGTAAAGTTCATGAGGTATGCCATCTTTTATAAAAACATGAGTGCCTATATCAACAAGGTAGTGATTCGTTCTAGTCGCTGAAATAATAGTTGTGTAGCTTATTCCAGCGGCACTTAAAATTGCGCCAGCGTTACTCAGTGTTGTGGGAAATACCTGATTCATTGTTGAAGTATACCAACTTGCCTGAAGCACATAACCCATGACAGTTGCTAGAGTGTTAGGATCGTCAAACGCACAAGTATATGTAATGGTATCTCCAGCAACGGTTTGAGCTGGTGCCGCATAAGTATATGTGTAAGTAGTCGTCCCCTGCCAGTCAATACAATTCGTCACCATGTTATTGACATACGTCAAGTTATTCCAGCCATCGGGGAATCCCATCGGATCGGCGGTCTGCCATTTGCCTTGATCGGCACGGTAGTTGCGGAACAAGAACGCATAGCCAAGTTCTTTAATCTGCGGTTTCCCTGTGAAGAAATCGACATTGCTATCGCCGGATTCTAGTTCACCGAAAGCCGTGCGGTTAATAGCATTGAATTTACCGCCTTCAACGGAGCCGACTGAAGAACCTAGCAGATCCTCAAACAACACCTTACTGGAATCTTTGCCAAACGCCAATATCGGATTGCCGCCGGTGACCGCGGATTCATTCACAAAGTTGGTCGTATCACGCTTAATCAGTGCCAAACCATCCCAAGTGAAAGATTCTGACTTGCCGGTAGCATCGGTTCTGCTGGCTATCTGCCCGTCTATGCCGTAATCATAG
>CAIKZE010000166.1 GCA_903831825.1 uncultured Lentisphaeria bacterium
CTATGATTACGGCATAGACGGGCAGATAGCCAGCAGAACCGATGCTACCGGCAAGTCAGAATCTTTCACTTGGGATGGTTTGGCACTGATTAAGCGTGATACGACCAACTTTGTGAATGAATCCGCGGTCACCGGCGGCAACCCCATCTTGGCTTTCGGGAAAGACAGTTCAAAAGTATTGTTTGAAGATATGCTTGGCAGTACCGTAGGTTCAGTCGAAGGAGGTAAATTCAATGCTATCAACCGCACTGCTTTCGGTGAAGTTGAATCCAGCGATAGCAGTGTCAATTTCTTTACTGGCAAACCGCAGGTTAAAGAACTTGGTTACGCATTCCTGTTCCGTAACTATCGCGCCGAACAAGGCAAGTGGCAGACCAGTGACCCGATGGATTATCCCAATGGTTGGAATAATTTGGCGTATGTAAATAATATGGTGATAGATTGCTTCGATTGGATGGGTGCTTCTGGATTTGCTGTGGAAGTAGGACCCAAGACAGCATGCGAGAAAGGAGGGGTTACCTTTAAAGTAGTTGCCATGGGTTATTGTAATGGCAACTATAATAGCCCAGCGATTACCAATGGCAGTGCGGCTTCAGATGGACCAACAAGTGGTTCATCAACAAGCAATTTCACTTTGGGCGGCGTTTCGTTTGGACCAGGTTCTACAATTGGAATTACCAATATTTCTGGTACAATAACTGGAACACCAACAATAACTACCGACGATGCTAACCATAGCAAAACGATCTATGTTGATGTATATATTACTTTTACTATAACTGCTACTGATGGAAATGGGCATACATCATCTTCCAGCTTTAATACGGTGATTACACTTTCTGCTACAATAAGTGAGTAAGTTATTATGAAAAATATTATATTGGGCATATTATTATCGAATCTGCTTTTAATGCTTTCATCTTGTAAAACAGACAAAGATGTGTCCATAGTAGATAAAAGCAATTCTGAAAATAATGAAATTATTAAGATAGAAAATTCAAAGGTAAAAATTATTGTTAAGGATAAAATAATCGCTTTAAAATTAGGAGGGCTTAGTTTTTACATCAAAGCTTTAGGTTATTGTAACGGCGATTATTCTACCCCGGTTATTACTAATGGTAGCGTGTCTTCAGATGGACCAACGAGTGGTTCATCAACAAGCAAATTTATTTTGAGCGGCGTTTCGTTCGCGTCGGGTTCTACAGTTAGAATTAGCAATGTTTCCGGTACAATAGTTGGCCCCCCCACGATTATTACCGATACTGCGCCCCATAGCAAAACGATCTCTGTTGACGTATATATTACATATACCATTATCGCCACTGACGGCAACCAAACATCTTCGGCTCCCAGGAACATGGTAATACCGCTTTCTGCTACCATTAAGGAGTAAATTAAAATGAAAAATACTGTATTGTGCATATTGTTGTCGGGTTTGTTTTTAATATTTTCATCTTGTAAAGCAGTTGAAGGTGTACAGCCAGACGAAAACCCCGACTCTGGAAAAAATGAAATGGTAACGGCAAAAATTTCAGGAGACCAAATTATAATTAAAGACAATGTTAATGTTATTGATTACTATATAAAAGCCATTCATGAAAGACTGAAAGGAAGTACGGTAAAGCTTCTTACTCCCAGGAAAATGATGGAATATAAAGTGGTATTGTATAATAAGCCGAACGAAATAGTTTTTGGACATGGGGAAAATAACTCAAATGAATTCCTTTTTACAATAGAAGTTACTGGAAAAGAAGAGAAAGCAATATATAACTGTTGTGCAACTGTAGTAGGTTATATAGCAAAAGGTAGAGAACCCATGCTGTTAGACCATTACGAACTAGGAGTAACCATTGTATTTACCGGCCCGTTTACTATAAAATGGGAACAAAATACTATTGAGGCAAGGAAAGTCAAAAGTGAAGGCGGCAGAATTGAGTTAGTATGTCCGTCAAAAGTAAAAATTAATACAGCGCAATAAGTGAAAGTTTGGCAACTTGGGAATCGGCGTCAGCTTTGGTGTTCTCGTTGCTTGGTCGTTGGGTTTAGCGTCAGCGTCTTGTATTTCTTGTGCTTGAATTTACGGGGCAGAGCATCCCCTGATTTTAAAGGATTTACCGATGATTTCAGTCTGCAAGCAAAACTATAAATACGACAAAGCCGGACGGGAAGCCAGATATTATTACAGCGACCTGCGCGGCATTTTGAAGGTCAAGGACTTCGCCGGACTGGAGACCGCAACCTACTATTTCCGCCGCTATGACGTGGCCTACAACGGCAAAATCCGCCAGTATGAGCGGGGTAGTACCCCATGCTTAGCTGTATTTCGTACATGAAACAGGCTAAAAACTGGTTAAAAAACATGCTTAAATCAATTTTTTAAGGCGTTTTTATAGACTTAAGTTCTTAACACAAGGTTAATCCTGTTAATTCTGTCCATCCACGCTTACGGCGGGCAAGCTCTGTTTAATTTTTTTCAAAAAAACTTGATTTAACATCCTTACTTTTAACCATTTGCACATCCACTGATTGACAAATCTACCATATATGTAAACTTTGATTTAAATTTTAAAATGGGGAACTATGGGTTAATTGAAAATGAAGAATCATGAAAACAGGGTTAACAGGGATAACAGGGATAGACAGGATAAATTATATAAAAGCCCGGAAAGTTAACAGGAATGAACAGAACATACAGACTAAGAAATGAATCATAATAAAAAATCCTGTTCATCCTGTTCATCCCTGTTAAATAACTGGATTTTGTGTTGTGTTCAATTGGTCTCCAAAGTCTCGGAGTGTTTATGAAAACAGGGTTAACAGGGATAGACAGGATAAACAGGATAAATTATATAAAAGCCCGGAAAGTTAGCAGGCATGAACAGAACATACAGGCGGCGAAATGAATTATAATAAAAAATCCTGTTCATCCTGTTCATCCACGCCTACGGCGGACAAGCCCTGTTAAATAACTGTATTTTTCTCTCTGTGGTTAAAATTGAAAACAGTTGTGTTCAACGGCTGTCTAAAGTCTCGGAGTGTAGGGGAAGTTCGAGAGTGCGAGAGTTCTAAAGTGCGGAAGTTTGAAAGTGGCAAAACTTTAGATCCCGCAGTCGCGGGACCCGCAAGCGGGACCGAACTTTAGAACTTTAGAACTTTAGAACTTTAGAACTTTAGAACTTTAGAACTTTAGAACTTTAGAACTTTAGAACTTTAGAACTTTAGAACTTTAGAACTTTAGAACTTTAGAACTTTAGAACTTGTATTCAACGGCTATCTAAAGTCTCGGAGTGTCGAATATAAAAATGTGACTGGTGAATGGGTTTGTTGTAGTGCCGTCCGTCTCGGACAGGGTTGGGCAAAGTGTCCAAAAGGTTGTTTGAAAATCTTATGAAACGCATTGTGCTCAACAGCGCTCTAACGACTCTGGAATACCGGCAGCCGATGGGAAGAATGGGAGTAATGGGAATGATATGGTTTGTGCTAAAGGACTCTCCAAAGTCTCGGAGTGGGTCGTGAAAGCTGAAAAGCAATACGTTCAACTACTATCCAAAGTCTCGGAGTAGGTCGTGAAAGCTGAAAAGCAATACGTTCAACGACTATCCAAAGTCTCGGAGTGGGTTATAAAAATCATTACGTTCAACTACTATCCAAAGTCTCGGAGTGGGTCGTGGAAACTGGAAAGCATTATGCTCAATGGCTATCTAAAACTCGGAGTTTTGGAAGAAGATGGGAAGAGAACGGAGAAAAATGACAATACGCCTGTTCAAAGACTCTCTAAAGTCTCGGAGTGGTTGGGAAGTTCGGGAGTGCGGAAGTTCGAGAGTGCGGAAGTTCGAGAGTGGCAAAACTTTAGAATTTTAGAACTCCAGAACTTTAGAACTTGTATTCAACGGCTGTCTAATGTCTCGGAAATCGGCGTCAAACTTTCGCTTTGGTGTTTGCGCTGCTTGGTATTTGGTTTTGCCGCTATTTTTTGTATTTTTTGCGTTTGATCACGGAGCGGCGCGTTGCCTGATTTTAAAGGATTGGCCGATGATTGCTTCAAACTGCATCCCAAAAGATGAATTGTAATGTGGATCAGCTCAAAAGCAAATCGGGGAAACGCTCATCGGTGATTCTGAGAAAATTCAAAAGCGCGCGCATATCGTCGAATATTCCAGCGGGAAGCGCAATATCTTCCTTTTCGAACAACAGACGGAAAGCGTCGTTTAAATTCATTCTTTGAAACTGCGGGAAATTGTTCTCACAGAAATGAATGAATTTCAACGTGGCGAAAGCGTCAAACCAGGTATTGAATGCCTGCGCCAGGCGTTCGGCGGACGCCCGGTTATGCCGGAATATATCCGGCCAGGCTTGGTCAAAGGCATTGTTTTTGAAAAACAGCGCGGCGTCAGGGGCCAGCACTTCTTCCACCAGTTGAGGAAGCCGGGCAAAATCCTGCGGCGAGTTGATCGCGGCAATGGCGGCATAAAGTTTTTTTAATTCGAAAAATATCGCCGGATGGTAAAATTTCAGGCTTTGTCCCTGCATGATATCCCTGATCCTGGGCCCGGTGCCGAACGGCACCCTGTCGGAAGGTCGGGACGACGGAAATACGCAACTGGAATTGATCTGTCCGGTTCCGCCGGTTTTATGCAACGCCTGCATGAAGTAAAAATCTTCGCCGCCGTTGCGTTCCCGCATCCCCCCTGCCTTGACGTAAGCCGCCGCGGTGCAAACCGTGGCGGAGCCGAGAGAATAATAGGCATAAGGCGAACCGGCAATCCTCAACGCAATCACATAATAACGCATAAATAGTTCATATTCCGCAATCGCCGCGCTTTCGTCCGGATCAGTTGAATCCTGATGTTTAAAACGGAACACCGCGCCGGCAACATCAGCATGACGGTCAAAAAACTCAACCGCGCCCGATAAATATTCCGGCTCCACCAGCGTATCGGCGTCCAGACAGAAAATCAGCGGCAGAACCGGCGGCGCGGCGAAATCCAAATGCGGCAAAACCGCATCCATCCCCAGCTTTCTGGCCTCGCCCACCCCGCCCCGGCGGCTGATCTCCAGTCCGGGTGAAGACGCATCTATCCAGAACAGCGTTTTGCCGGGAACAAGTCCACCGCAAAACCGCGGATCGCCGCCGCGCAGTTTAGCCAGCATCAACTGATTATCCCGGATTTTATCGGCGGCGGTTTCCGTTGAATTGTTGACTACCACCAATACCATTGTTTGTTTCAAACGGGCCGGATTGTTGGCGGCAAGCGCGGCCAGAACCGACGGCAGGCTGTCCGACTCCGCCAGTACAGGAATGACAACCGCATAATGAAAGCGGCGGCACGGGGCCGGTTCAATGGCGTCCTGACGCTTTATCCGGGACAGGTATTTTTGAAAATTTCTTGAATCCATAAAAGGACTATTTGTTAAGCAATTTTGCCAGTTTCAAATATGTGTCGGAGCTAAAGTCACCGGGGCGGGCTTCACGGGAAATGTTCAGTTCGGTTAAGGCGCTTTCAACCGCCTCACGTTCGTAAAAGCCCAGCAGCGGTTTGAATATCTGTTTGCGTTTCTGGGCAAACATAACTTTTGCCAGTTCATTGACCTGCAGGCGCGACTCCATATCCGGAATTACCGGTTTCAACTTAAACTGCACAATCGCCGACTCCACTTCCGGCTGCGGGAAAAAGACTTGCGGCGGCACAGTGCGCAGCAGCTTGACGTCATACAGCAACTGCGTCCGGACCGACAGCGACCCGTAATTGCCGGTGCCGGGCCCCGAAGCCAGACGCATGCCCATTTCCTTCTGAAGCATGAAAAGCATATTTAACGGCGGCGTTTCCATTTCAAGCAGCCGGGCGATGAATATGCTGCTGATGGAGTACGGCAGATTCGCCACTGACCTGAAAGGCTTTCCCGGCGGCAGGAAATCGGTGAAATTCACCTGACAGGCATCGCCTTCAATCAAGTGAAAATCACCGGGCAGCGCGTGTTTGCGCAGAAAATCACATATCCGGTAGTCGAATTCGATAGAATAGACTTCCGCGCCGACGTCCAGCAGTTTCCGGGTAAGCGCGCCGAAACCGGGACCGACTTCCAGAATAACCTCTCCGGGCTGAGGTGCGGCGGTGCGGACAATAAAATCCAGGAGGTTGTTATCGATAAGGAAATTCTGTCCCAGCACTTTTCCGGGATGAAAGTGATTGAATTCCTCCAGCAGGCTCAATAATTCTTTTTTATTCATTAATTAGTTTTTGCCGGATTATTCATTTGAGATGACAACAGCCGCTGGAACATTTATGGGAGTCCGCCGCCGGGCAGCTTTTCTGCGCGGGACAGGCGGAAGCGCTTGCCACGCTTGCGGAAAATACTGAAAGTTTGCGTTCCACTTCCATGGAAGCGCATTTTGCGCAAGCCGTTTTTTCCCGGTTGTTTTTCACCAGTTTTTCGAATTCCGCGCCGCATTTTGTGCATTTATATTCAAATATCGGCATAATTATTTCCTTTATTTCTGATTGTTCTAAAATATATAATGCGATAAATTACTGTGTTGGAGCAAAATATCAATGAAAAGTTTACGGTATTTCTCCTTGACTTCAAGCCGTCATGGATTTTATTTACTCTATGACCAAACAATTTTAACATTAAGGAGTTGTTAAGAAATAAACTTGACAAGTTTCGCGAAATATCCCGAAGTGGTTTTGGGAATTGCCGGTGAGGCGCATACCTGAAGGTATGTAACGAACCGGCAAACACAAAGACATTCGGGAGAATCGCGAAGATGTAAAGGTTATTTCTGAACGGCTCCCAAGAAAGCCGGTTATGAAAAATATATCCGTTTGCGCGGCAGTGATTGCCAGAGGTGATACGGTTCTGGTAACTACCAGGCCGCCGGGCCAGGACATGTCCGGCAGGTGGGAATTCCCCGGCGGGAAGATTGAACCCGGCGAATCGCCTTCCGAATGCCTGAAACGCGAAATCAAAGAGGAACTTGACCTGGATATTCTGGTCTTTGACACTATGTTCATAACGGAATATGAGTATCCCGGGAAAAAGGTGCATATCCGGTTCATGCGTTGCAACTCCGGTCAGGAAGCACCGGACCCGACGCCCATGGAAGGGCAGCAGTGGGCATGGGTAAAGCGTAATTCCCTGCCGGAAATTGACTTGCTTCCAGCCGACAGGCCGTTTGCCGTTTTTTTAGCAAATATTTAGAAGCGTCAGGCAATAAAACCGGATTCCGAACGTTTTATGAGTAAAGAAAGACACAAAATCAAAGCAATGGACATAAAAAGGGCAGATATAGACTTGATTAAAGGTTATCTGTCCGGAACCGGGGAGGACTTTGAAGAACTGTATGACAGGTATAAGAAATTGCTGTACGGTTATTTAAACAATATGCTGCCGCAACAGCAAAGCACGGTGGACGATATCTTTCAGCAGACATGGCTGAAAGTGATACAAAAATTGCCGGAATACCGTTGCAACAATCACTTTTCCGCCTGGATGATCAGGATTGGCCATAATCTGGTCATCGATCACTTCAGGAGGAATAAAAAATTTGTAAATCAAATATCGCTGAATGATGAAGACTCGCCGGACTTGCCGGATACGGACAAGCCGACGTGGGAAAGTATGGATAATTCGGATTTCGAACAGGCGCTGGGCCATGCACTTAAAACATTGCAGGAGGAACAGCGCGAGGTGTTTATGTTGAGGCACAGTAAAGTCAGCTTCAAGGAAATCGCCGAAATACAAAACTGTTCGATAAATACCGTACTGGCCAGAATGCAGTATGCGATAAAAAAACTTAAAAAAAATCTAAAGGCATGGGAAAACAGGGATTTAAGATGAAAAGCGAATGTAAAAATTATATCGAAGCAATTTTGGCGGACAAGGAAGAACAGCGCGCCGCATGCAGGACGCACTGCGGAGAGTGTCCTGAATGCGCATCGCTGGCATCTGACTGGGAACGCATGCGCAACACCGCGATTCCGGTTGGCAAAATACCGATTACCCTGGATTTCGCGGTACTTGCCGCCGCCGACCGCGCATTGCGGGAACGGGCACTCCGTAAGGTGGCAATTCGCCGGATAATCTACTACGGAGCCGCCGCCGCTTGCGTGGCGCTGGCCTGCCTGGTTACAATCTTTCCGCCGGACAGCCCGGCAAAACAGCACAGGGAAATTGTAAAAAACTGGGACTGGTCTAAATTTGATAAGGAACTGTTTGAAACCGCGGCCGCAATTGAAGTCAGCAGTCATTGTATCAGCATATCCGGCAAACCGGACACTCCGGCGCCGAATTTACCCGTAATCGAAGAAGAACAATAGCATAGATTTGAGGGAAATGATGAATTATTTAAAATTTATTGCATTAGCAGCCTTTGCCGGCGGGTTTGTCGCATTGTCTTCTGCCGAAGACAGTCCGGATAAAGCAACTACTGATACAATCGCTACCCCCGCTGCCACTGATACAACCGCGGCCGCTAATAAAACAGATAACGTTAATAAAAATAAGCCGCTGTCTGAAAAGAAGGCGGCCAGAAAGATTGAAAAAAATTCACAGGGCATAAACCGCGAAGACCATCCGGCATTGATGTATCTTGAGAGACTTTCCCCGGAGGATAAGGCAAAACTCAAGGAACTTTATCTGCAAGACCCGGAGAAATTCAGGAAAGAGCTGAGAGCCAAAATACAGGAACTGAAAAAACAGGAAAACAGCATCCAGAAAAATATAAATGGAATAGCGGAAAAATACCATAAAGCACAAACTCCTGAAGAAAAACAGAAATACATGGCCCAGTTGAAAGAAGCCAGCCAGAAAGAATTTTACCGCAATCTGGATAGAAGTAAAACGGAATTGGACACCCTGGAAAAGCGGTTGAACACTTTGCGGCTGGCTTACGAAAACCGGAAAAACAATGCGGACAAGATCATTGATGACCAGGTTGAATACCTCACCCGTGATCCCAGCCTGCATTGGTGATTGACTTAGCGGCTTTCTCCGCTATATTGTTTCCCCTTGAATAATAAACAACGTGAGGAAACATATGATTTCAGATCATTGCACCAACTGGAAAGCCTATTCCGCCATCGCACCCGAAGTTTTTCAAACCGCTTTTGATTTTATCAAAACCGTAACCCGCGAGACTGAAGATAAACGCTACGACCTTTGCGGAAATGACATCTACGCCCTTGTCCAGAAATATACGACCAAACCGTTGAATGACGGCAAGATGGAAGCACACCGCAAATATGTTGATATCCAGGCGGTTATCAGCGGGACAGAATTTATCGGGATAAGTTCCATTGCCGGGTTGAAAGAAATATCCGCCTATAGCGATGAGAAAGACTGCGAACTGTTTGAGCATAATTCCGCAATATCTTCTCTGATAAAGCTTTGCCCCGGCGATTTCATGTTGTTGTACACCGGCGAAGGCCACATGCCATGCATTGCAATTGGTGATAAGCAAACGGAAGTTAAAAAGGTCGTCATCAAAGTCCGCCGCGAATTACTGCTAAGTAAATAATCCGTCAATCCGCGGATTTCTTCGCCTCCGCTACCTGGAATCTTTTCAGATAGCGGACCCGCTGCAACAGCGGCGGATGCGAGTAATGGAATTTAGCGTAAAGCCTCTGCGGATGAATATTGGCCAGATTTTCAACGGAAAGCTTGACCAGCGCCGATGCCAAAGCTTCGCCGCTGCCGATAATCCTGACTACAAACTTATCCGCCTGCTTTTCAAAGTGTCTTGAAATCGCGTTGAAAAACGGCGGCATTCCCCAGAGCACGATGGTGGCGACAAAACTCAGCAGAATGAATTTCGCGAAGAACGTGTCATGGGTCAATCCGAATACCCGCGTCAGCCAATCGCTTTTTTCCAGCATCAGGAACGCAATAAACGCGCCGGGCGCGGTAAGCGCTTCAAAGATAACCAGATTCTTGAAAACATGACGTTTTTTGCAGTGTCCCGCCTCATGAGCCAGCACCGCCAGAATTTCTTCCTTGCTTAAACGCTCCAGCAGCGTGTCAAACAGCACAATACGCTTAACCCGCCCGATTCCGGTAAAATAGGCATTGGAATGCCTGGTCCTCTTCGACGCATCCATCCGGTAAACGCCGCGGACAGTAATCCCGCCTTTTGCCAGAACCGATTCTATTTCCTTCTCCAGCTCTTTATCCTCGATCGGCGTGAATTTGTTGAACAGCGGTTCAAGCACATACGGAGAAATGTAAATCACAAAGATGGTAAAAGCAACGAAAAATCCCCAAACCGGAAGCCACCATATATCCGGCAGTTTCTCTATCAGCCAGAATGCGCCGACAATCATTATTGAGAACAGAATGGAGGAGACAACGAAACCTTTTAAAATGTCAAGCAGCCATAACTTGAAAGTCATGGTATTAAAACCGAAACGTTTCTCCAGATTAAATACGCGATAAAGATTTAGCGGAAGGTTCAAAAAGGTCTTCGCATAAGTCAGCGCCATCATAAAAATCAAGCCGCCGAGGATGAAATTACCGGTATCTTTAAACGAATTAAAACGATCAAACAGGTAATTATTGTAGTAATCCAGAATTCCGAAGATGAAAATCAGGGTAATCAACTGATTACAGACAGTGGAATATCCGCCGTATTTTATTTTAGCAATAGTGTAATTCTTAGATCTTTCCATTAATTCCGGAGTAATGACGCCTTTAAATTCATCCGGAATCTCCGCGCCGTGTTTTTCCAGATACCGGCGGTTCGAATATTCAAGGATAAAATCAGCCAGTTGAGTCAAAACATAAAATATCATTATAATCACAAGTTCGTATTTCATCAAAAATCCCCAATTATTAATCAAGACATTCCATGGTCTCACTAAAATATCACACTTTCTACAAAAGTAAAAAGCAAAGTCGCGTTCACCTGCTCTTTTCAGGGTTTATTTATACTCTATAATGTTGAAATTTTAAAATAGATTGCGAAGATTTTGAGAATTGGTTCGTATTCTGAGAGGCTGCCGATACCGGGGTATCGAAGGCACTCGAAGAGTGCGAATCCAAACTCAAAAGATCGCAATCCCGCAGGCGCGGGACGAGTGTCTTGCGGCCGTATTTTTCCGTTCCTCCTTCAGGCGATATTCATATCGCCAATCAGTCGGATCGAAAAAATCCAATCCACAATCC
>CAIKZE010000167.1 GCA_903831825.1 uncultured Lentisphaeria bacterium
ACAAAATTCTTTGTCACTTACTCATGGTATCTTATATGTTTCGTTCCTACGGAACTCCAAATTTTAATTATCATCGTTCACCGGACTAAAGTCCGGTGCTACAATATGTATCGCTCCGCCGGAGCTTGTTTTGACTGTTTTGCTTTATTTTATCAGAGCGTTATGGCATAAAAGTGTCAACTACCTTTTAAAACATGCCCAAAAATTGCAGACAAGGAGTCGTAAAGAAATAAGCTTGGCAAGCTTCGTGAAATATCCCGAAGTGATTTTGGGAATTGCCGGAGAGGCGCATTTTTCAGGTATGTAACGAACCGGCAAACCGAAGGCATTCGGGAGAAGAGACCCGCACGGAACCTCGCACGAATGACCGCACGGAATGAAAAATCACGGATCTTTAATATGAAAATGACGGAAATATTAAAAAATCCGTCATTCTACAATATAATTTTCTTGAATCTGAGACTTATTTTCAGGTAGCGGCAGCGAAAGCTTTCAGCCGGTCGCTCAATTTTCGTCCAATCGCATGTGCTTCCGCAATTTTGTCCGGTTGCTTGGAAAGATCAGGGATGATCTCATCTGTAATTTTGGTGCCGGGACCGAAGAAACGGTGGATGGCGCCGACTTTGCAAGTTTCACCGTAACCGCAGACAAAGCAGCAGGCGACTCCCTGCGCCGCAACCTCGCCGACACATTCAATCTGGTTATATTGAAAGAACGTCTTAATATTGTTTACAGCCGGATCGCCGGAACTGCCGCCCGCGCCAACGGCCACACCCAGCTTACCCGCCACGGTTTTGCCTTCAATATGCCGGAACTGATAGAATCTTTCCAGAAAACAGTGAGAGAGTCCGTTCAGCATCGAAAAATAATTTGCGGCGCCGATGACGTAAGCGTCTGCTTCCGCGATTTTCTGGCGAAGTTCTTTCATGTCATCGTCAACTTTGCAAATATTGTCTTCGACACAACTCAGGCAGCCGATGCACGGGCCAATCCGTTTGCCGGCCAGCGAAATGAATTCGGTCTCGCCGTCGATTGTGCTCAATACCTCCTTGACCAGCTTGCTGGTAGTCTGGTCACGTCTGGGACTCCCGGAAATACCTAATACTTTCATCGTGATTTTTCCTTTTTATTGCTTAATGTTATTTTATTCCGCAACCGCAGTCCTTGCAGCCGGGAGTCCGAATTCCGTTCAGTTCAGCGCCTTGAATGGCAGTTGCCGCTGTGACTCCGGCATTGACTGCCGCCGCCAAATCAACCGCCGCAATCAGCGTCTCATAAGGGATTGCCGCATCCAGCGCTTTCTTCAGGCGGCCGCCGGTACAGTAAATGCAACCGCGGGTGGTGGTTACCGCCAGCCCGATCAGATGTTTTTCGCGTTCCGACAGGCATTGGACAGCGTTGGCCGTGTCGAGCAGTTGTTGTGTGGCGAATTCGGTAAGCTTCATAATAGAATCCTCCCGTTATCTTTATGTTTTACTGTTCCCGGCTGCCACTAATTTCTTACCCAATTCCTGTAATCCGGCAACCGCCTGCTCGTCTGGACGGCCTTTGACCAGGACAGAATCCGCCGCCTTGTTCAATTTGAATGTTTGCGCAACCGATTCGATGCTCTGAACAGCTTTGCCGCCGCCGCCGTGGGTAACAAACGCGGCATAAGGTTTTCCGGTAATGGCATTCTGGGTAGGATAGAATGCGCGATCGAAAAAGTTTTTTAATCCGCCTCCCATATAACTGAATGCATCATATGAGCCGAACGCAACGGCATCGCACTTCAACAAATCTTCCGGAACAGCCTGGCATCCGTCTTTCATTACCGCTTCCCCGCCAGCGGATTTTACTCCGTCCGCAATCGCTTCCGCCGCCGTCCGGGTGTTGCCCGTCATCGTACAATAGACAATCAATACTTTAGACATAATCGTCTCTCCTTTTGTTGTTTTATAGAGGAGAATAATACTATCCTCCAATTTATTCAATAATGTTCTTCTTGCAAAATAATACGAAACGCATTCTTATGGTCAGAGTATCTTTTATAAAAAAAACTGGCATGTTTCAAAAAGGTTTAGAGATAGTTGACACTTCTTGAGATGCCGCCATTGAGAGCCGTAGGCTCGAATCATGTTGTAGGGACGGATTTTAATCCGTCCGCCATCCCCCCCCCAATTTGAGAGCCGTAGGCTCGAATCATATCAATCTTTATATGTTTCGTTCCTGCGGAACTCCAAATTTTAATTGTCATCATTCACCGGACTAAAGTCCGGTGCTACAATATGTATCGC
>CAIKZE010000168.1 GCA_903831825.1 uncultured Lentisphaeria bacterium
ATCTTGCCCAAATTATTTATCGCCAAGTTATCACATTTTCTCGAAAATGCAACCGAGTTACACACAGTTCGCGCTCCAACTCCGACGAGTGAGGGACCCATTCTCGTCGGAGCGCGCCCTATGCATAACTCTCGCGATGTGACAATATGTGTTTTGTCAGATTTAATGCGCCCCCCTGTTTTTGTCAAACTAAATGCAATTGAGGGGTTGGGAGGGGGTGCGTTTACTTTTTCAATTTTCTTCATTTATAAAAATTGCACTTTTTTTCGGATGCCTATTGACTTTTAACTAGACAATACAGTATAGTCATTATCAATGGATCAAATTAAGGGGCATATAATGCGGCAACCGGTCAAAAGAGTGAAACTCTACGAGACGATAAAACAGGATATCGCCAGAGGAATTTATTTGCCCGGCTCGTTTCTGCCGAATGAACTGGATCTGGTAAAGAAATATGGACATGCCCGCGATACGGTACGTTTGGCTCTGGCGTTGCTCGAAGACGAAAAAATCATCGAGCTGAAGAAAAACAAAGGACGGCAGGTGCGTCCGGCCAATGTTGAAAAAGTCCAAGTTCCGCTGACTTTCCTGCTGCCGTGTCCTGATTTTCTCAGCGAGACATTCGCGAATGTGTCGGTGCAGAATAACCGTCGGATATTTAAGGGTGTTTCACAAACGGCTTTTGAATATGATTCACGGGTGGAAACGGTGCCGGTATCGCCAACCAACAGCGCGCATGATATTGACTGGCGGAAGCTGGATTTTGTCAATGCGAACAGTATGTTGGTGGTATTTAATGATTGGTATCGCGCCCTGTTTCCGTTGTTGCTGGAACGTGGCTGCCGGATGGCATTTATATACTCTCATCTTTCTCACCGGCAAGAAGACGAGGAATTTATAAATCGCAGTTTCTGCATCTCTATTAATTCTTTTGGAGCGATGGAAACGGCGGTTGAGTACTTGTTCAAGCAGGGGCGTCGTCGTATCGCGTTGTTTCATTGTCACATCTCGGAGCCTGGACATCCGATTATGAAAGGCTATCTCTCCGGAATAAAAAAATGCGGACTGAAATTTGCCGCCTGCCATGAATATCCGACAGAGCCTCTGAATCTGGAAATCGTGAAAAGTCAGTTGAAGGATTTTTATAAGAAATCCGGTGGTTTTGACAGTCTGGTCATAGATTCAGGACTTGTTGTGGAATTGCGTCTGCACAATTTGCATCATTACCTCGGCCTGGCTGAAGATATCAAAATAATAGTTTCCGGTGATACGGATAATAACCAATGGGTTACACCTTCGTTGACCAGCATGGTGTTTCCATACGAAGAGGTCGGCCGGATCGCGGCACAGCATCTGCTGTCTCCTGATTTTTCGCCGGGAGAACAAGTGATTAACGGCAGACTTTCTGAGCGAGAATCAACTTTAAACCGAAATTTGAATTTTGCCTTAGCATAAAACCACATGACATGAGGAGAAAGAAAATTATGAATTGTTTACAGTATTGAAGTGATTTCATCAAGATGTTAATGAATAAAACAGTATAAAACAATTAAAGAGAAAGGAATGTGGATATGTGTAAAAAGAGATTCACGCTCGTGGAGTTGCTTGTGGTCATCGCTATTATAGCAATTTTGGCTGCCATGCTGCTGCCGGCACTCAACAAAGCGCGAGACAAGGCTCAAACTGCCCAATGCCAAAATAATTTAAAGCAAATGGGTATCGGTCATGTATTTTATCAGGACGCTTATTGCGGGTGGCTTACCCGGGGTAATGTGTATACAAGGGCTGACGGAGGGAGTATAGCATATTGGATGAACATGATTTCGTACTTTGCCAATCCTAAAAAGGGCTTAACTATTCCTGCTGAAGTGCCGGCGATAAACATAGCATTATTCACCTGTCTCGGCGAGCGGGTTCCTGTCGGACTTTTTTCCTATACCCATTATGGAATTAACACGCGGCTATGCGGAACTACTGGCGGAGGGCGAAATATCAATCAGATCATCAGTCCGTCAAAAACCATTACCTATCTTGACAATGCAAGACAAAATTCTTATGCCATTAACAATGTAGGGTATAGTTATATCGGTTATCGTCATAATAACTACGCCAATGTTTTGTTTTTTGACGGGCATGTATCCTCACTCAACAATGGAGCAATAATCCTCAAAAATGATGGCAGCAACAAGGCGGATACCAATGGTTACGGACAGCTTGATGCAGGTTTCTCCGGAGCCGCATATTAGTTTTGCCTGAAGCCTAATCCAGGAAGAACTGTTACTTTGAGTAATTTCGCGGGAAATACAGGGCTGAATGTTACTGTTGCCGCTGACAATCAAACCCGACTATATGTAGTTTGCAAATAAATCTAAACAGTACAATGGAAAATTCCAACCAAGAGACAAGGATCACAAAAAGCGCAATGAGAACAAAAAGAACGGAGTCGAATACTGACCGTCTAAAAATATTTCAGGGAAAGCACTTTATTCCATTAAATTTTTACGGCCGCAGTATGAAAAAAATAACCGCGGTGTTTAAATCGGCGATTGTCACTTTGTTCCTTTTGCTATGCGGCAGCGCAGCTTTGGGGGATAACATCGACATTAAGGGATTTTCCGATGCAAAGCCGATAAACGTTAAAAATGTCATCCCAGCCCCGGATTCCAAGGGTGCAAACCAGGACATCATAAAGTATCGCAAGATGTGGGTTGAATATACAAAAGGCAATAATCTGGCGCTCGGCAAACCTTTTATTTTTTCCCTGAAGCCGGATTACAGCCTTACCGCAAAGGGCGAGGCGGCAGCAGCAACTCTCACAGACGGCAAACTCAGTGATTGTCTGGATGATAGAATATGGTTCTCTTCGTCGGCTGTCGGCTGGTATTGGGGCGGGGCCGAAAACGGAGTGAATTGCCTGCTGGATTTGGGAGAAGCCAAGCCCGTTGGCTGTGTTGTCATAAGGGCGCTTGCCGGGAAAGCCCAGTCCAGTCTTGCCGCGCCTGCTGAATTCAAGGTTTTTGTAAGCAGGGATGGCAAAAATTTCTATGAGGCCGCTTCGATGGTAAAGCTCATGCAGAACGAAAAGAACCTGAGCAATTTCAAAACCAATTATTACATTGACGAAACGGGCAAAGCTTATGCTTACCCGTTCAAACTGGAAGTGAATGCCGATGCAAGATATGTCGGGATATCTATAAAAGGGGAAACCTCTGCGGTATTCCTCGACGAAATAGCTGTCATAGAAGGAAGTTCGCGCGCCGCCGGTTTCAACGAAGCCTGCAAAGGCCCGAAACAGAAATTCATCACCAGCGGGATACTTATTGAGCCGCGGCTGAAGGAACTGGCGATTTCCACAAATATAAATACTCCTAACGCGTTTCTGATTTCGGACATGAGGGACAAGGCATCCGTCAACCAACCGGCATCGATCATCATTGAAGTGCCGGAAATGATAAATATAATCACCCCGGAAGCAAAGAAAGAGGCCATCAGTCTCAACGGCAATAAATATACCCGATGGGAACTTCCTCTTAAGAAAGTATCTGACAGGATATTTTTCACAGCGGACAAGTCCGCCAATGTGAAGTTGCCCGCATATATTTATGCCGAATGCAAAGGCGTTGAATCCGAAAAAACACAAGTCCCGATCAAACTTTGTGAAATACCTGAAGTAAAGCCGCAATTGAAGCGACTCCACGTCAGCCTCACCTGGATGGGTGAAAAGCAGCAGATGGAATATCCTGATTATTTCAAGGCATTTAAAACTATGGGGTTCAATGCAATTCCTTGTTTTCCGAGGGACTGGCAGGATGTTTCGTCCAAGAATCAAGCAAAGGTATTGGCTTTTATTGATTCCGCCAGAAAAGAAGGATTTAAAATATTGATGAACGAATCGCCGTTCCATGTAATGATGAAAGTTCACAAGGAAGGTTCCGAGATATTTTCCCAGTTAAAATCAGGACAGAAAAACAGAAATCTCTGCCCTTCATACAATGGAGAATATTATCAGAAGGAAATGGAAAGGATTGCCCGGGGAGTGGCGCTTGCAAAGCCTGACTACGTATTCTGGGATATTGAATGCTGGTATAATGGAGCAAAGGAGGCGCCGGCATGTGCAAGATGCCTGGAAGAACAGAACAAATCCGGCAAATCAATGGACGAATTTTTAAAGGATTGCGGTACGGAAAAAATGAAAGACCTGAAAAATGCGGTCAGAAAAGGCGTCGGCAATGGGAAAATGCCGGTAATCAGTTGTTATGGTACGCATCCCACTGCGCCGAATTATGGCGTAATTTTAGATTTTAATCGGTTCTATCCGGCATCCGTCGATACTTCTGCAAACAGTTTCTATGTGGCCGGAAATGTGCTAAAAATTCACGATGAAATGCGTGAAAATTACAAGATACTTAAGAGTAATAAATGCATTCCGTATATTACCGCAGGGACTTACGGAACATTTCCTCCTTACAAACTTGAACAGATGATATTGGAAGTTTTCATGAATGGAGCATGCGGTATCACTTATTATTGCTTTGACGACTTCGATACGCCGATGGATTTTTATTACCATGCCAAAGCGCTGGCGGAAATTGCCCCCTATGAAGACTTGATTATGGATGGCGAAGTGTTGGAGCCGACTGGTTCGAATAAGGAACTTACATATTCCGGGATTCGCAAAGATAACGAAATGTTGCTGTTAATCGGCAATTACCAAAAGACCGATGGCAACACTAGTTTTAAAATACCATTTTCCCGGGTTGAGGAGATCAAAGACCTTCGTTCAGGGGAAAAGATGCTGCCGGAGGAAAATATCAGGCTTGACGTCCCCAAAAGCGACATTCGGTTGCTGTATATAAAAGGATATTGATTACAAAAAGTTATGACAAAAATGAATTAACAGTTCTGGCCTGCGGGGAACGCAAGACGGAAATGATTTGCAAATGAATAAATCATGACTTAATTATTATGTCATTTAATATTTCCGAGGAAAATAAAAGAGCTGAATCAAAAACAAAATGTCTGAAAAATTATAAATCAGAGAAATAAATTTTAAAGTAAACTTTTATAAAAAAATAAAGGAATTTAATACAATGAGCAAGTTGGCGATTTCAGGTGGTACCAAAGCTGTAACAACCGAACTGAAAGATCTTTTTAAATGGCCTGTCGTTAATAAGGCTATGGAAAAGGCTGTAGTGCAGGTACTCAGAGAAGGTAAAATGTCCGGCGACGATATTACTAAGGAATTCGAAAGGAAGTTCGCGGACTGGCACGGCGTAAAATACGGGCTGGGATTCAACAACGGCACGGCTTCACTTCATGGTGCGTTTTTTGGCATCGGCCTCGGGTGCGGCGATGAAGTCATCGCGCCGTCTTCCACTTACTGGGCCACCTGTCTCCCTGCTCTTTCACTCGGGTGCAGGATTGTCTTCGCCGACATTCATCCCGACACTCTTTGTATTGATCCGAAAGACATTGAAAAACGCATAACTCAAAGGACTAAAGCCATCGTAGTGGTACATTATCTGGGCATGCCAGCCGATATGGACCCGATCATGGCGATTGCAAAAAAATATAAGCTCAAAGTTATTGAGGACGTTTCGCACGCGCATGGAGCGCTTTACAAGGGCAGAATGGTCGGTTCAATCGGTGATGCTGCCGGATTTTCACTCATGACCTGCAAATCTTTCGCAACAGGCGAAGCCGGCATCATGCTGACTAATGACAGAAAGGTTTATGAACGTGCAATAATGTTCGGGTTTTATGAACGTCATAAAGACGTACAGGACCCTGAACTTCAGCAAGGCGCCGGTATTCCATGGGGCGGCTGCAAATATAGAATGCACCAGATGTCCGCCGCAGTAGGTCTCGAACAGTTAAAAAAATATCCGCAGGAAATGGCGGAAATAGATAAGGCTATGAATTATTTCTGGGACCTTCTCGAAGGGGTTCCGGGCATCCGGGCTCATAGACCGTCTAAAGGTTCAAATACTACAATGGGCGGATGGTTCGCGGCGAACGGACTTTATGTGCCGGAGGAACTCGGCGGACTCTCAGTGACAAGATTCTGTGAAGCAGTATCTGCTGAAGGCGCACGAGGTGTAGCGCCCGGCGGCTGTAATAATCCGCTCCACCTGCATCCGTTGTTCAATACGCTGGATATTTACAAACACGGCAAACCTACAAATTCAGCCTATCTGCCGAAAACTCCGGTTCCCACTCAAAGCCTGCCGGTTGCGGAAGGCATCCAAGTACGGACATTCGCCATTCCCGGGTTTAAACATTTCAGGAAAAAAATTATAAAAGAACATGCGGAAGCCTTCAAAAAAGTCGCTGAAAATTACAAAGAACTGCTTGCTGGCGATAAAGGTAACAACCTGTCCGGCAAGTGGGGCCTTGCAAATAGAAAATAAAGAAAGAATTATGCTTCCGGAAAGGGATTGAAAATAATGAAGAAGGATATTGATATAGATTTGATTTTTGACCGGTTGATTGCCTGTGATCCGCTGGTCGGGCAACCTGGAATTCCGGTTTATGAATATAAGACTGATATTCAGGACTTGACGAATGAAATGCAAAGACTCAGCATCGCAAAAGCCATTGTCCGTAACAATGACTGCCTGAATACAGAACCGTATTTCTGCAATGATGTACTGATGAAAAATATTTCGGACAACCCTGACCTTATCCCGGCATGGTTTCTTACACCTGACGGGCGCGGTCCATCTTACAATGTAGCAGAATTGATTGAAACAATGCTTAACTGTAAAGTCAGGATCGCATGGACAGATCCAGCTGCAAAAAACTACTTACTGGCGACATGGTGCTGCAAAGAAATGCTGAGCGCACTTCAGCAGCATCTCATACCATTGTTAATAAGTTTTAAAAGCATTAATATATCTGATTTGCATAATGTGATGGCGGATTTCCCCAAGCTGAGAATAATTCTCCTTGACCTTCCCAGAACAGGCCAAAATATAATGATTGAAGCGCTGCTGAAAAACCATCCGGAACTCCATTTGTGCTTCAGTCCCTCATTTGCGGTGCATGCCGGATACAAAAACCTTTGTTCGCGTTACGGAGAGCATCGCTGGGTATGGGGTATGGGCTATCCGGAATCCGAAGGCGGAGCTGGCATAACTGGACTTGTTTATTCGGGACTGACAAAAAAACAGATCGAAGCAGCAGCTTTCAGAAATATGGAAAGACTTCTCTCAGAGGTGAAAATATGAGGCAGTATGATACATTCCAGTTAAAGGCTTTTGCCGGACAGCCCATTGACCAGTGCATGGTAATAGATGCGCACGGACATATGGGCGCTGAAACAACATTTCCTTTATATGAAACTTCTCCCGAAAGCATCATCGCGGCAATGGACAGAATGGGCATCGATGTGTTTTGCGCCAGCCCGTTTTTAGTGGTTAGCAGTTACGCCAGAGAAGGCAATGATGTCTCTATTGCGGCTGTCCGGCAATATCCGGAGCGTATTTTCGCCTATATGATAGCGAATACAGGTTACCCTGAATCAATTCTGCCTGAACTTGAAAGATGTCTTAATGCAGGTTTGCGCGCCGTTAAAATACATTCGCACAGCGGACCGCCTTATTCACATCCCAACTATGATATTCTGTACCAGTTCGCGAATTCAAATCATCTTCCCATTCTCGCTCATACGTGGGGAGATCAAATTAAAGACCTTGAAAACAAATTTATTAAATACAAAAACATCAACTTTATACTCGGCCATGCCGGAGCGGTCGAAAAAGAAAACTATGCGAGAGTTGCCAAAGAATATCCTAATGTCTATCTTGAAACTTGTTTTTCTCCATGTTCGCGGGGATTGATTGAATACTTTGTAAATCAGGGATTATCAGATAAGATTCTATGGGGTTCAGATATGACATTCATGTCTGCGGAGCATCAGATCGGCAGAGTTATTTTTGCGAACATCTCCGAAGCTGACAAAGTAAAGATATTAGGAAAGAATGCTCAGAAAGTTTTAAAAATAAAATCTCGCCGGAAAAATGTATCGTAAGCCCCTGGCGAATTAACCATTTATTCGAACTGAAAATTTATAGCAGGAATTTTAAATTCATGAAAAAAGAATTGTATTACGGCATTGGCCGCCGGTGCATCAATCCGCAGGTGCCAATATCACTGGCCGGTTATTTCAACGTTCGCATGTGGGACGGTATTCTTGACGATATTGAAGTGAGGGTGCTGGTTCTCAGGCAGGCGGAACAATATTGCGCGATTGTACAGTTCGACTTGATTACAGTCTCCCAGGAGTTAGCTGAGGCGTTTTACCGGGGAATCGCGGACTTGAAAGTTATCTCCCAAAAAAATATTATAGTTACAGCTACTCATTCGCACACCGCCCCTGACTCAAGGACTGGTCGTCCGGGAAGCAATCCGGACTACGTCCAATTTGCGGCAGCAAAAGCGGCTGATGCCGTTCGCGAAGCGCTCGGCAGCATGCATCCGGGAGAACTCTTTAGTGGTATTACCCGGGATAATCGCTTCTGCTTCAACCGCCGTTACTGGATGAAAGACTGCACAGTCGTAACCAATCCCGGTAAGCTGAACCATGAGATAACCCGCCCCGAAGGCGAAGTGGATTATGAAATCCCGCTGATCGGAATAAAAGACGAGGGGAAACTGAGAATCCTCATTGCCAATATTGTTAATCATACAGACACCATCGGCGGCAACAAAGTGTCGGCTGACTGGGCAGGTTTTTTCGTTCGCCTTATCCAGGCGAAACTTGGAAAAGATTCAATGGTTATGCCGCTGATCGGAGCGTCCGGCAATATCAATCACTTTGATGTCAGTACAGACATGGACCAGACTTGCTACAGCGAAGCGGAGAGAATCGGCGGCGGTTACGCCGACACGGTGGAAAAGGCCATGGAGAAATTGGTTCCAGTAGCCGGATTCACTTTGAAAACAAAAAGTGCTGAATTGATTTGCGGTACCAGGGAAATTTCACCGGAAGAACTGATTGAAGCAAAACTCACCATTGAAAAATATAAGAATATTCCTGATCCGGCTAACGGCGGAGTTCTGACCTCCGAAGACTTGGCTAAGAAAGCTCCGGCAGCTTTAAAATATTTTGCCCAAAGCCTGATTGACATGGCAAGCGACCAGGAGCCGAGAGTATTTAACCTTGTCGGGATTTTTCTGGGAAAATGCTGCATTGTCTCGCTTCCAGCCGAACCTTTTGTCGAAATCGGACTGCAAATCAAAAAAGGAATTTTCGCGGAATATAACGCCATGATCGTATCGCATTCAAATGGTACCGGCAATCTGCGTGTCGGCGGCGGATATATTCCAAATTCATGGAATTACGGGCGCGGCGGCTATGAAACTACCCCTCGCGAAAATCCATTTTCGGTTAAAACCGCCGATCAATTGCTTGCCGCCTGGCGTAAATTGACTTGCCCCGTAGACAACATTGATCTGCCAAAAATTACGTAAATGATTTTATATCTACTCTGGAAATTGTGATTCCCCAAAATTATTATGAACCGACAGAAAATTTATGAAATGATAATGGTCCTGGCGATTGCCAATATCTATTTCTTTTCTTATTTTCAACGAGTCGCTATCCCCGGAACCATATTTAATGATTTGCAATGCGAATTTTCGATTTCGGCGGGGGATGTGACTCTTTTGAGTACCATCTATCTCTCTATTTATGCTTTCATGCAACCGTTTGCAGGGCTTCTGGCGGACCGGTTCGGCGGTATTAGGATCGCTTTGCTTAGCGGGGTGCTTATGTGTGCCGGCTCAATAATTTTTCCAATGTCAAGCGGAATCATGGGATTGTATTTTAGCCGGGCTCTGGTGGGGCTGGGAGCCAGTACCATATATCTTTGTCTGATAAAAGAAGCCGATTTATCTTTCGGCGGCAGGAATTTTGCGCCAATTGTAGGTTTTTTAAGTTTGCTCGGCTACAGCGGCGGTCTTGCCGGAACCAGACCATTCCGGATGATGGTGGAATGGCTCGGGTGGCGTAATTCATGCATGGCAATTGCCATTATTTCCTGCTTTGCCTTGGCTTTTGCATGGTTAATAACGAGGAAAATAACCCGGAAAGATAAAATCGCCCAAAATAGTCATATCTGGAATCGTATGATTATAGTGATGAAAAACTCGTTCAATTATCCGATTTTAGTTCCATGGACTATCTGCTTTGCCATTTATTTCAACATTCAGACGACTATTGGCACTAAGTTTCTCGAAGATCTTTGCGGAGTTACCCCATTGCAGTCCTCAAGCTATACTTTCGTCATGATGCTGGTTACCATGACAACACTGTTCTTCTCCGGTTTTGTCAGCAGATTTTTTGGCAATAACCGCAAGGCGTTTCTGATTTTTGCCAGCGCGGCAACTCTGATTGCCACTGCTGGGCTTTTGTTCGGAACCATCATCAGGATGCCTCCGTCTTTCTTCCTTTCCGCCTATATTTTGCTGGCAATCACTTCCGGTATTTGTCCGGTGGTTGTATCGATGACCGCGGAAAACAACCGGGAGGATGCCGTAGCCATAGCCATTGGTCTCTTGAATACAGTTACTTATGTCATGGTGGCAATGTTCTCGCAACTGATCGGCAAGGTGCTGGATATGTTTAAGGCTTCGGTCAACCTTTCCGGAAAGACGATCATTTATCCGCCGGTTGCTTATATTATGATTTTCAGCATTATGCTGGCATTTGCGGTTATTGCCGTCATTTCATCATTATACAGTCGGGAAACTCACGGACAAAATATCGCAAGTGGTATAAAGAATTAACGGGCTATTGTCCAAATTTCAAGGATTAGGTTAACTTTATAACATCGGGACTTACCATTACAGCTAAAGGGAAACGGTTAACCACAGAGGCACAATTTCTGACTCATTTATAAAAAATGTACTTTTTTCTCGGATGCCTATTGACTTTTAATCATACAACCATGTATGATTAATATTAGCTAAGTAAATTACAGGTGAATGTCATGCGGGATCCGGTTAAAAGATTGAAACTGTACGAAACGATGAAGTCGGATATTGCGTCCGGGGTCTACTTGGCCGGCGGTTTTCTGCCGAATGAGTTTGAATTGGCCGCGAAATATGGTTATTCCCGCGACACGGTAAGGTCAACGCTGGCAATGCTTGAAGATGATAAACTGGTCGAACTGCTTAAAGGCAAAGGGCGCCGGATAAGTCCGGCCAAGCTAGAAAAAGTCCAGGTCCCGCTGACTTTCCTGCTGCCGTGTCCCGATTTTCTCAGCGAGACATCTTCGGATGTATTTGCGCAGAGTAACCGCCGGATGCTCACGGGGGTGTCCCAGATCGCTTTTGAGTATGATTACCGGGTGGAAACCGTGCCGGTATCGCCGACCAATCACGCGCATGAAATTGACTGGCGGAAGCTGGATTTCGTCAATGCGAACAGCCTGCTGGTGGTGAACGGCTATTGGTACCGTGACCTGTTTCCGCTGCTGCTGGCGCGCGGTTGCCGGGTAGTGTTTGTCAATCGGCAGGATGCTTGTCTGAAACAGCACGAGGATTTTGTAAATAACAGTTTCCTTGTCAACATTAACTGTTTTGGAGCGACGGAAGCGGCAGTTGAATATTTGTTCAAGCAAGGTTGCCGCCGGATTGCTTTGTTTCATCATTATATATCAGAATCGGAACATCCGATCATGGGTGGATATCTCTCCGGGTTAAGAAAATGCGGACTGACATTTGCCGCTTGGCATGAACTGCCGGAGGGGCGCATAACGTTGGAAGATGTAAAAACCCAGTTAAAAGATTTTCGCAAAAAGTCCGGCGGCTTCGATGGTATCTTAATGGATTCAGTAACCGCTTATGCATTGCGTTTGCATAACATATATCATGAACTCGGACTCCCCGAAAATATCAAAATAATAACATCTGAAGATAGCGGAAATAACCAATGGATGATGCCGCAACTGACCAGCATGGCATTCCCATACGAAGATATCGGACGGATCGCGACGAGGCATTTACTGTCCCCTGATTTTTTGCCAGGCGAACAAATGGTCAGCGGCAGGCTTATTGAGCGCGAATCAACTTCATCATTCTCGGGGAAAGCAAAATTTGTTTTAGCATGAACTTAAAAAACAACAAAAGGAGAAGCAAAATCATGAAAAGCAGGAAGAATAGTTTCACACTCATTGAATTGCTCGTGGTGGTCGCCATCATCGCCATTTTGGCCTCAATGTTGCTGCCGGCGCTTAACAAGGCCCGTTCTAAAGCGAAAGCGATCCAGTGTACAAGTAATCTCAAACAACTTGGGCAGGCGTTCGTCGGCTATATTAACTCCTATGACGATTATCTGCCTCCGTTTTATTTTACTACCACAGGAAATGTCTACTGGCCAGCAACGTTGATTATGACGCAGCAAATTGATGGCAAAGTATTTGTTTGCCCGGATATGGTCTCCGCGGTATCAGGACTGTTTCAGACTACTTTTACATGGGCATATGTAAGGCAAAATCCGACCACCTCTAGTCTTCAATACCCCTTGTACGGCATACAGCGGATACTGGGTCAGGCTGGCACAGGGGGATACTACCCTAAAAAAAAGCAGGGTATGTTGCAAAAGCCCAGTTCGCTGATGCTGATAGGCGATGTATATAATATCGCAACTAAGGATCGTGGTTATTACTTGGCCTCGGAAGCTTTCCCTACCTCTGGTTTTTGGGCCGCGCTTGACGCCAGACACAGCAACAGTGTAAATGTCCTGTTTAATGATGGTCACGCGTCAGGAATTGCCAGTCAGTGCAGCGGGAATCGAGATACTTATTGCGCGACGAACAATCCATATCTGTTTGCTCCGTTTTCCCCAAACAGCACGACCAATGCTTTCTGGTGGCCATAAAGAGCAGGCCATTCGCTAAGATTGGCAGATATGATAAACACGAGGCAGCTTATCGAGGCATATATCGATTAAATGAGCGATAATCATCTTAAATAAAAATAGAATAAAAGTTAGAACGGAGATCGTTATGAAGAAATTATTGTTGGCTGCCGTTTTTCTGGCCTGCCAGGGAATGTTTGCAGTTGAAAGCGTTACTCAGGATTCACCATATTACCAGAAGAGAATAACTCTGATAGGCTATCCCCAATATCCTTTCACCAACAATACGAAAATTTTTGCATCTCCGACAGAACAGCGCCAGGCGTACCAGATGAGATTTTTCAGTTATGAAACCATAAGCCAGGAATCCGCCGACAATGAAATGAAAAAAATTAATGAATCCGGCATAAATTTTGTGATTGCCGAAGACAATCGCTATATTATGCGCGGAATCGGCGAAGACGATCAGAAAATACCGGGGCTGAACGCAGGTTCCCTTGAAGAAATGATAGAAAACGCTAAAAAAGTAATTGCAGCCTGCCATAAAAACAATATGCAGTTCATCAATCATATCACTTGCACAATGGTTGATTCCGGGTTGTTTAAAAAGCACCCGGACTGGGCGGTGGTAGACATGGAAACAGGCAAAACTAATTTGAACCAGTACGGCACGGCAAATTCCTGCATAAATAATGATGATTTCGTGAATGAATGGTTCAAGCGACTCGAAAAGCTTTGCAAAGAAACTAATGCAGATGGCATAATGATTGATGAAATCCAGTTTTTCGGTCCTTTCAAATGCGGCTGTAAATGGTGCCGCGATAAATTTAAAAAAGAAACAGGCTATGAATTGCCGGAAAATGGGAATAAAAACTGGTTTTCCTCTAGCAATCCGGCATACCGCAGATGGTTGGACTGGAGATGTGAAAAAGTAACAGAAAGACTTTTACAGTCCAAAGAACTGGTAAAAAAACATAATCCCAATGCCGCATTCCTCATCTACTTGTGCAACAATACCACCTCATGGAGTTATTATGCAACTGGCATGCGCGTCAATAATTTTATAAAATATGCCGACAGCGTGGGATACGAATGCGAACCGCATGATTATTTCTACCAGTATTATTGGCCGCATGAAATCATGGAGATGAAATATCTCAGGGCCATCGCGGAAAATATCGGCACTGGAATGTGGACACTTTTTTATGAAAAGCAACTGGGGGATTATACAATCAACTGGTTCTGCTCAATGTCCCAGGGCTCAAGGCGCTGGTGGCGGATGCATGAAGTTCCAAACTCGGAAAAGGCATGGCAACCGCTTCTTGCATGGGAAGTCAAACATCGGGATATCCTGATGAATACCATTTCTCCGGCAAACATAGGAGTTCTTTTCTCATTGGACAGCCGCGACAAAAATCCGCTTGGCGGAGCAACGTGGATGAAAGGTTTTGCGGCGACCTGCAATGCCCTGACTAACGGCCATATTCCTTATAAAGTTATAATCGACGAGGACATGACGGCTGAAAAGCTTGAAAAGAAAGTCAAAACGCTGGTGCTTTTCAATACCGCCTCGTTGTCGGCAGGAGCGGTTCAGGCTATTAGAGAATTCGTCAAAAACGGCGGTAATTTAATCTGTTCCGGAAATGTTTCCCTCTGTAATAATGATTACAAGAAACTCAATGATTTTGCTCTTGCGGATGTACTTGGCTTCAGTTATGCCGGGGAGGCCAAGGAAGGGAAAAATCTTATAATCGCTGCAAAAAACGAAATTACCGGAGATATTAGTGGAAGGTTCAAATATCCTGGTTCAATTATCCAAGTGAAAGACTTGAACAAAGATGTAAAAGTGCTCGGCAAAATAATTGATGAAAAAGGCAATGAATATCCGGGCCTGCTTTGGAGAAAATGTGGCAAAGGCAACGTCATTTATTTCGCGGGTTCTCCCGAAATGCGCTATTTTTTCCATTATTACAACGACAACCTCATAAAGCCGGGCAAGATGTGGAAGGATTATCGTGATCCTGAATACCTCAAACTCATTTGCAACACGGTGACCTGTTGTAATCAGGATATCCCGTTAGTAGTTCAAAATGTTCCTCAAGGAGTAGTCGTAGAAGCCTACAAACATCAATTTAAAGATATGAAGGGAATTCAAGTGCATGTTGCCAATTTCCTTGGCGGCGTCATCAAGGAAGGCACAGTTCCTGTCATTAACGAAATTACCTTCCCGGAAGTCCGTCCATTTCTTCCCGACCCCAACAAACCCATATTATTGAAAGCGCTTGCCCCTGAAACAAAAAATGTATATCTCATTTCCCCTGATTTTGACGCGACAGTGGAACTGCCGTTCAAAAAAGAAGGCAACTACGCCTGTGTGGAACTGCCTGACTTTTATCGTTACTTCATCCTGTATTTCAGCGAAGGGGACGATTCGGAATTCAAAACCCTTAATAATGGAGTTGTAACAAAAGTTCCCCCCGCTAAAAAATTAATAGTCGAGGAAAAAGAAGCGCTGGCGGGCAAATATGATCCGGAGGCAGTAATTGTTTTCGCCGATGATACAAGATTTAGTGGAGGAAAGAAAGGAGAAGTCTGGAGATTAAAAGAACCTTGCAGCGTCCTATACGGCACGAAAAGCGATGTGTCCAGCGCAATTGTTAATTTTGAAATCAATAAAAAAATACAAAATCCAGTATTGGAAATAGGCGCAATGGATGACAACCAATCTTCAAAAGCGCCAATTGAAATAAAATTCAACGGCAAAACCGTCTTCAAAGGGGACAGCACATTTCCCGATGCGGACTGGGCAGTCCGCTCATTCAATATTAAGGCAGAAGATGTGAAGGAAGGCCAAAACACTGTTGAGATAAACAATACTGGAGCAGGGCCGAAAGGAAATATTCCCTGGCTGGCAATAAGTTTCGTGAGAGTTAAATCAAACTCGAAACTCAAAACATTGAGCCCAGAATTGGCCTCTCTTCCACTTGTTGGCGCTGGGCAGAATCTTGTCAAGAATGACGTTGAAAGCTGGAAGGGCGCCGTAAAAAACTCTCTCTCCCCACGAGCCGGGATGGAAAGTTTTGAGATTGCCAACTCCATATTCAATTCCGACGTAATTCCGGTGGACAAGGCGAATGATTATGTCCTTTCAGGATGGTTTAAAAATAACGGGGATAGTCATCTGCAATATGTTTATTTTTCGCTTATGCCGCTAGACACCGATAAAAAGCAGATAAATGCCATTGAATTCAACGCATACCCGACGCTCGGCAATGAAACGGCTCTAACGGAGCCATGCGCTGCCGGAGACACTGTCCTGAAAATCAAAGACGGAACAAAATGGAAAGAGTCCCAGAATGGCTGTATTGCTTTTGATGCGGATGATTCAGGCGAGTTCAAGGATTTGCCTAACCGCAATCTCAGTTCCATTGGCATAAAAAGCGTGGCAAACAAGGGTGACCATTGGGAGGTAACTTTGAAATCTAATTGCGGAAAGAATTTTCCATCTGGCACAAAAGTAAGGGAACAAGCCGCGTCAAATGCCTATATATATCCGATTATAATAAAAGACCTGAACAAAGATGACGGATGGAAAAGGTTTGAATGTAAACTTGGCGGAATGACAAAAACCATCGTACCCGCCAATAAATTCTGGCCGGGAACGGCATTCGTAAGGGTCGGGGTGTGTATGGGAGGGCCGGGAAATCTGATTTTCTCGGACATTAGATTCGAAGAAGTAAAATAGAAAAGCGTGAAAAACTGGGGTATTAAGCGTCGCGGCATTTACTATCCCCTGATTTTTCGCCAGAAGAACAATTGATTAACGCCAAACTTATTGAACGTGAATCAACTTCATCATTTTCGGAAAAAGTAAAATTTGTTTCAGCATAAACTAAAAAACAACAACAGGAGAAGGGAAATCATGAAAAGTCGCAAAAACAATTTCACACTCATCGAATTGCTCGTGGTGATCGCTATCATCGCAATTTTGGCATCCATGCTGCTGCCGGCGCTCAACAAAGCAAGGGAGCGCGGCAAAGCTATAACTTGCACCAATAACATGAAGCAGATCGGATTATCGCAGGCAATGTATTCCGGAGATTATCAGGAGTGGATTGTGCCAAGCTATGATGGTTCCGGCTTGGTTAAAGGCATCTGGTACCAAAAACTATCAGGAAGAGACAGTGGCGGGATAAAATTCGCCGATGGATATGGCCTGGGATATTTCGGTCTTTTCATTCCGAAGGGTAATATGTTCTGTCCGTCAGAACCAATGGGCTTTGGTGCATACGCCCAAGGTTATTATCAGTATACACATTATGCTGTTAATGCTTATCTGCTTGGGAAACAAGGCACCACGTTTAAAGCACATAAGCTTTCATCTGTAGTAAAACCGGCTCAAGCGATTTTTGCCGCAGACTCGAAAGTAATAAGCAACTATTACGCTGACTACTTCAACACCTATTTCGCCTATCGGCATGAAGTTGCCGACCCGCGAGCATCCTACGCCGTGTCGGCCATAGGAACGATAGGCAAAGCCAATTTGGTATTCATTGACGGCCATGTAGAAGACAAAAAATATTCGGATATGGTTCAAATGCCGGATGACGCCGGAACGAAAGATAATACTACCAGCGCACTGAAGAACGGGTTTGGCTATCCCAACAGCGGAATAGCATTCTAAGGTGCGGCAAATGTTGTGTGTATTTAAAAAAGGAAAAGGAAAGATGGGTAGTTTATTCAGAAAAGTGAAATTGGTTGTAATGCTGATTGCCTGTGTAATCGGCGTTGAGGGATTTAGCGGAGATAAGTTAAGCCTTGTCGAGAAAGGAGAGAGCAATTACGAAATAATAATAAAAGCCAATGCGCCGAGGACTACAACATTCGCCGCAAATGAATTGAGCCAGTACTTCAAAAAAGTAACGGGCGTCGATATTCCGGTGAAAACCGTGTTGACCGCAGGCAAAAAAGCAATATATGTGGGGTCCAATCCGGCGCTTGCCGGGAAGCCGGAATTCAATCCGGAGAAGTATTCAAAAGACGAAGCTTTCCTGATTTCAGATTTTGACGGGAATATTGTAATAATGGGAGCGGACTGTGATATAAATCCAGCCGGTCTTGACGCAGGAAATTTCGGGATATTGTTTGGGACATACGAATTTATAGAACGTTTTCTGGGGGTCAGATGGTATGCGCCTGGAGATTTGGGAGAATGCTACAAAAAAAAGGAACTAGTTGAAGCAGATGGCTTACCTGTAGAACAAAAGGCCCGCTGTTGGAGACGTTACTATTGGCCTAATATCTTTAATGAAGCGACTCCTGAAGATTCTTTCTTATGGGGGCGCAGAATGAAAGGATTTGGAAGCAAGTCTTTCAATCCCAACCATTCCATGCAGGATTTTTATTTCTTCAAGGATACCCGCCCGGAAATATTCGCATTGAATGCTGACGGAAGCAGGCACTTCGGCGAATTGAAGGGCGACCCCGTCCAGCGCAAATGGGTTGAATATCCGCATTACTGCTTCTCCAATCCGGCGACGTTGAAAGCCTACGAGGAAATGATTGACGCGTACTACAAAAAAGAGCCTTTGGCAAAGGAATGGAAGCAGTGCCATCCCGACGATAATTTCATTTATGTTGTCCCTGATGATAATTACAGGAGCAATCCATGTTACTGCAAAGAATGCCAGGCGGGCAGGAACATTTCAATGGGGGACAAAGGCCTTCAAAGCAATATTGTCTGGGGTTTCATCAAGAAGATTGCCGAATATGCGAAGGAAAAATACCCTGATAAAAAAGTGGTCGGACTGGCTTACGAAGGATTTATGCTGCCGCCGAAAGGAATAGAGTTGCCGGATAATGTAATTACCCATATCTGCGTCAATCCGTACGTCATCTATTCCGGCCTTCCTGAATATGATAAACAGATTGAAGAAACCTTGAATGGCTGGGGCAGGAAGGTCAAAGAAATATCCGTCTGGCAATATTATGAGCCTTATGCCGACTTTCCATATATAATGCCCGCAAAACTCTTTAAATGGTATACTTCGCATCCGAATGTGAAGGCATGTTTCATGGAATTGATGGACACTGACCTCAGACGTCCGAATATACCGGTAAACCCTCTTTATAAAGGCAAATCCAGAGTGGGAAGCGATCTTGCCCAGGTGCATTTAAACCTTTATTTCTCAATGAAATCCATGTGGAGCGCGGATTACGATGTAAACAAGGAACTTAACTTATATTATGAACTCTTCTTCGGCCCATCCTCGGAACCCATGAAAGAATTTCACCAACTGGCAATCTCTAAGTGGGAAAATATAAACGGAGTGGAGGCTCAGAAGAGCGCTTATCCGACCTTTTCCGGAAAAGATTTGTACGAAAAGATTTATTCAAAGGACGTCGTGGACAAACTTTCAACGCTTTTTGAAAAAGCGTATTCCATGGCACCCGAGGGAAGCATATATAGAAAACGGCTGGATTGGATTAAAGATTCATATTTCAATGCCTTTAAATCCACGGCAAATGCATTTTTTGCAGAGTCAAGCTGTTCAAAAAGCATGGTGGTGTTTCCACTGCAAAATAAACTGGAAATAGACGGTAACATAAACAAGGATTACTGGAAAAACAAAGAGAATTTTTCATTCGTAAGAAATGATTCGCCCCTGCCGCCGCGATTTCCAACCACATTCAAGTTCGGTATGGATAATGAAAATATTTATTTGGCAATTAAAGCCACAGATCCAGATAGCGCAACCCAGAAACTGACATGCACATTCCATGACGCGCAGGTCTACACCGATGACTCATATGAAATCTTCATCTGCCCTGATGCGGATAAGCCCGAAAATTATTATCAGATATGCGTAAATCTCAATGATATTGTTCTTGACCGCAAGGCTCAAGGCGCCAAAAGTGACTTAAAATGGGACAGCGGAATCATAAGCAAAACCAGAAGATGTGATGGCGCTTGGACTTCTGAGCTTGCGCTGCCACTTAAAAATATGGATTTTAGGACTGAGGGAAATCCGACGATACGTTTCAACATATGCAGGAACAAAAAGAGTGGCGTAGGCGAAAATCATGAGCTTTCGCAGTGGGTGCCCACTTACGGAAGCTTTTGCAATACTGGGGCCATGCCTAAAATTTACATTATCGGCATTGAACCCGGCTATCGTGCGATTTTCGACGGCACGGGAAAGGTTCCGCTGGATCTTCATTTCATGTTATACACCAATCAAACTCCCAATGGGAAAGCCGTCAAAGAAGGTTGCTCCACCGAATTGAAAGACGGACATCTCGTTTGGGAAATCAACTATCCCGTACCTGAAATAATGTACAAAAACCACGCCATATTGTATTTCCCGAAAGCGAAAGATACCGATGTGTCAACATCTCCTTTCTGTGAAATGAGATTCAGGAATCCTGATTTGCTTATCGGGGTGAGCGCGTCATATACCTTTAAGGCGGCGGACGGAAAAGACTATTCGGACTATTTCAGGCTCTCCAACAATGAATCATTCCCGAACTGGAGAGTCAGAAGTTTCAACATCCAGACGGACGGAGTCAGGGCCAAAGGCAAAATGGAAAAAGAAGGGGTATCTTTACCTAAACCTGAAAAACTTTTATATTTTGCCATATATTCAAACTCCGGCGCAAAAGGTGAATACAAAGGTGAAATAGATATTGATTACGTCCGTTTCACATCTTCCCCAGTAAAAGAGAGGTAAAAAAAATCTGAAATCTTCCTGATTTCAGGAAAAAATGATCAGACGGCCTATTAAATTTAAAGCGCAGAAAAACAGGAAACTTTAAACTAAAACAAGGAGTTTATTGTGTTTGACTACAATACAATGCGTTACGTGCATCTTGATTTCCATACGCCGGAATTTGTGAAGGTCGGTGATAAATTTGACGCCGATGAGTTTGCGGATATGGTCGATAAAGCCAATATCAATACCATAGCAATTTTCGCCTTGTGTCATCACGGCTATGTGTATTATGACACAAAAATAGGCGTTCCTCATCCGCAATTGAAAACCGATCTCGTAGGCAGCATGACAAAAGCGCTCAGGGGAAAAGGCATTCAATCCCTGATCTACTTTTCGCAGAATGTCAATGAAACCCTTGCCGCAGTTCGTCCAGAGTGTGCCGCCCTGGACAAGAAGGGCAAACCGGTAAATTCACAGATATTACTTAGCGGCGATGAACTTTATTGGACCTGGCTGTGTCCGAACCGGGGTAAATGGGTGGACGAATATCTCTTCCCGCTGATAAAAGAGACTTTATCGTTATATGAATGCGATGGGATATTTATGGATATGGCCGGGTATCTCCCAGGCAGTTGCTATTGCGAAGCGTGTCAGGCCGGAATGAAAAAAGCCGGACTAGACATCAATAACCCGGTTCAGCATGAAGATTTTCTCGTCAAAACCAATCAGGATCTTACCAGAAGGTTAAGAATACTGCTGGACAGTATTAAGCCCGGCCTTCGTCTTCTCAGTGGATGTTTTAACCGTCTTGGGGACGCGCATCTGGCCAAGAGCGTGTTAAGCGAGTTTTATCTGGAAACCTTACCTGTGCAGACCGGCTGGTTCCTGTTTCCTTTCTTATCCCGTTATTTCCGCAACATAGGCTTGCCCGTTTCGGGCGTGACCGGCAGGTTCCTTAATAACTGGGGAGATTTCGGAACGCTCAAAACAGCGCATCAGTTAAAGGTGGAGTTAGCTGCGCATCTGGCGGCAGGAGTGACGAGCGGCATCGGCGACCACATGCATTGCAACGGCAGACTGGACAAGCCTGTATACAAAGTCATCGGCGAAGCTTTTGAATTTTTAAAAGAACGTCAGCCCTATTGTGTCGGCGCGGTGCCGGTACCGGAAATAATCATGCCGGTGCCTAAAAGATTGTCCGCCATCGCTGCGCTGATAGCCAAAGACGGCAAGCAGGATTACAATCCGATAAAAGACCAGACCGGCCTGTCCAAGATGTTGACAGAGCTGCATTATCAGTGGGACATTTCCAACCCGGCGACAGATTTCAATGCTTATGGAGCGCTTGTGCTTAATCATCCCAGTTGTGAACTCAGTGATGTCGAGAAAATTATCGGCTTTGTCGAAAACGGAGGAATTGTTATTGCATGCCATGAGGGGTTGAATGCGGCCAGCCCGGAAGCGACGAAGAAACTGCATAATCTCCTGGGTATTAAATCTTTGAAAATGCTTCCCGATCCCGGCGTATACTATCAGGTAAAATCAGCTTCCATAAAAAAGGATCTCCCGGACATGCCGCTATATACTCATACGCGCAGTTATCTGGCGGAATTTGAAGATGATGTTGAATCGCTGGCCGACATCGTTATGGCGCCTTTCATAAGAAGTCGCGAACATTTCTATGGACATTTTCACGGGGTGCCGGATAAAAAAGCCGGCATCGCCGTAGCTCTGAGAAAAAGAGGCGAGGGTACTGTTATCGTAATTACACCAAGTCTCTTTTATTCTTACATGAAATCAGGGAATCCGCATCACATCAATCTTGTCAGAAATATCCTCAACACTTATTTCCCGGAAGATAAGAGAATGTTGAAAACCAACGCACCGGGCCTCGTAGAAATCACCCTGAGCAGAAAAGACGGCAACCTGATCCTGCAAGCAGTACCCTTCATCAGCGGCAGGCGCGACATGGACAGTTTTGAAACCTTGAATGATGCGGTAAGCCTTACCGGAATCAAAGTCTGGTTAAGAGAATCATCGAAGATAAGTCGAATACACGATCCGATAAAAAGCAAAGATTTGAAATTTATAAGACAAGGCGAATATACGGTTTTCAAACTACCTGCGTTCAGTGAACATTTTCTTGCTGTAATCAACTAGTGATGTCCACAAAGTTATTTTTTACGAAAATCATGAAATTAGAGTACAACAATTTATCTTGAATTTTCTTGTTTATTGAGCCTGATTCCATCCTGTCTGTTGACAAAACTACTATCTATGTAGGGATAAGAGTCAGGAAGTTCTAAAATTCTAAAGTGAGGAAGTGCGAAAGTTGAAAGCAAGAAAATTGAGAATTGGGTAAACATGAAAACATTTCACCACAGAGATTTACCCGCCGAAGGCGTGACACAGAAAATACAGGAACGATTTACCATGAAGGACAGGAAGGAAATGAAGAGGGTAAAATAATTGAAATTTTTATCTTCACTACCTTCATGCGCTTCACGGTGAAGTGTATTTCTTTGGGTTCCCGTGACTTGGTGAAAAGGGTTTCTGTTCAACGGCTATCCAAACACTCGGAAATGTTTATGAGAACAGGAGTTAGGAGTTAGGAGTTAGGAGTTAGGAGTTGGTGGAGCAAAGACAAAGTAAAAAGTTTTCTCTGTGCCTCCGTGCCTCTGTGGTAAAAATGGTTCTGTTCAACGGCTCTCCAGACTCTCGGAGTTGTTTGAAAAACCGAAAAACATTATGTTCAACAGGACTCCAAAGTCTCGGAGTCGCGTGTCCAAAATAAAAAGCGAGAAAAGTTGAAAGCGAGAAAAGCGAGAAAAGTTGAAAAGCAGGAAAAGTGGGATAACTGCGGGGTCCAAAATGGGGGCGAAAGGTGTCCAAAATGGGGATGTAGTGTAGTGCCGTCCGTATCGGACGGAGGTTCCAGATATTCCATGCGCTACAACGGAACATGAGTGTCCAAAATGGGGGCGAAAGGTGTCCAAAATGGGGATGGGGAAGTGCGGAAATTCTAAAGTTTGAAAAAGCAGGGAAGCAAAAACACTATGTTCAACAGGACTCCAAAGTCTCGGAGTCGGGGAGACTTCACCATGAAGATCATGAAGTTAATGAAGGGGAGATGCAATTAAAACAGAAATCTTCATTTTCTTCAGGCCCTTCATGGTAAAAAAGGTTTTTTCTCTGTGTCTCCGTGCCTCTGTGGTAAAAATGGTTATGCTCAACGGCTCTCCAGACTCTCGGAGTTGTTTGAGAAAACCGAAAAAGATTATGTTCAACAAGGCTCTAAAGTCTCGGAGTCGAGTGTCCAAAATAGGAAGCGAGAAAAGTTGAAAGCGAGAAAAGCAAGAAAAGTTTAAAAATGAAAACCGCTCTGTTCAATGACACTCCAAAGTCTCGGAATTGTTATGAAAACTGTAAAACCTTATGCTCAACCGGACTCCAAAGTCTCGGAGTAATTGAAGAAAAGTACCACAAGCATCCTGCTTGTGATTTTACTCAA
>CAIKZE010000169.1 GCA_903831825.1 uncultured Lentisphaeria bacterium
AAAATGATTTCTATTATATTAGCTCTGTGTGTTTTGTGTTGTATTCTCTTATGTATATTCTTTTAATATACTTTATTATATATTCTATAATACTTGCTTATATATATTTTATAATGTACTCTATTATAGATTCTTATTTATTCTAAAATGTATTATGTATGTCTTATGTATATATTCTATATATACTAATAGAAGTGATTATAAATATCTGTCAAAAAACCTTCAATATTCACCATGCTGTTTGGGGTTTTGAGGAATTTTAATACTTATTTGCTTGGCGGAGTTATTTCTACTATACAATAGTCTGTACCGACAATGAAACTGTAAATAAAAACAGACATTACCCATGATATACACGAATAAAAAGGAGTGTATTATCATGAACACCAATATCAGACCACAAACGGTACGGCTTATCAAACGAATCCTAACCCCGCTGATGGAAGAAGGATTAATTTCAGTACCGGAATTAAATGAAATTATCGGCAATCTAAAGCATATTTCTGAAAAGGGAACGCTGCTACCGGCGATTCTGCCAAAATTATTGACTCAGGAAGAGTCGGCTTCAATGCTCGGCGTTGGTCTTTCAAACTTTAAAAAGTTGGAGCGGGAAGGAGCATTCAGTTTTAAGAGAAAAATGGTAGGCACTTCCGTCCGTTACCGTAACCTGGACATCATCAACTTCATTATTTCCTCTGATGATTCCAGCCTTTAAAAACCTGCCAACGGTTGAGTGCAACAGGCTCCAACGCACCTGCCCGTTGATACACTTTGTCTCCAGCCCATAACCGCATAGCGCGATCCTGCCGCCCTGTTTCAAGGACTTTTTCGCCATTCAGAGAACCTCGCCGCCATATCAGTGATTAACCCGCCCGTGCCACAGTAAGAACACCAAAGCCACGGAGACACACTCCGTGGCTTTGGTGTATCGGCAGCATTAGAAATCGAGAACCCGTCCCGCAGGCAAATATCTTCATCATCCAGGATCATCAGGCAGAATGGTTGCCGGACAACGGTCCAAGAACCTGCAAACCACAAAATAATCCACCTCTGGGTAGCTGTACAGGGGACGTAAAAGAACCCCTTGCACAAATAAAAAGCGGCGGCGCAGAGCCATGTATTTCATCGAAATATAGGTTTACGCAATCATAACGGTCTACCCGTAATCGCTGTCCGGGCGTTGCAATTCCAGTTTTGACAGACATCGCCAAAGGGCGAAGTTCACGGCAGTAGGTGGTCTTGGCAACTCCCGGCAATTCCAATTAAAAATAAAATTGACATTTTTTGAAAAGTAATTTTATAATGCTATATTATTCAGTAAGATATCAATCTCTATTTGACATGATGTGGTGTTCCGACAGGATGGGGATGGGAACAGACCGGCTGCTAGTTGGCCCCTATATTGTAACCATCGGGAATCGGAAATACGATGGCAGCCATATTGAGCCATGGCAACAGCAGGGCGCTGGACAGCTAGCAAAACCCCGCTGTATATTTTTGACTTTTCTCCAGTCGGACTCGGACTTTTGAGGTGGAAAGTCCGTCTGATCGAGTCCGTCCAATGGGCTGTTTTGTCCGGTTGGACATGGGTAAAAGGCCAGCCGGACACGCCATTTGTCCACTACAAGTATCGTAACGTCCGGATTTTTGTGTTACTAAATATTACCTTAATGCGGATTCGATGGCTTGGATCGCCTTGATTTTTTTGGCAGCTTTTCAATGACAGCCAGCGCCGATTCGATCCGTTCCCGGTTTGCCATGACAGTAAAATTACCGGTATTGCATTTATCGAATAAGGGCGTTATACCCCGCGTACATCGCGTTTGCATCTGATCAATTTTCCCGCAGAATTTTTTCGATTTGCAGTATGGCTTTACTTTTGGCCTTTAAGCTATCGATGACAGCCAAGACTTTACTCAGGCGCTCTTCTACTGACGTCGTATTGGTTTTTCGGCTGATTGCCTGAATCGCTTTTTCCTGAGCATCTTCGCCGATGTGGGTATAGTACTTGTCAACGATCTCTGAATTGGTTCCAAGTATTGACATTACCACTGCCTTTGGAACTCCTGCTTCGGCGCAATGAGACGCAAAGCTGTGTCTCAACGAATGGAAACCATATACAGTGACTTTCTTTTTACGCCCTGGAACTTTGACTGAGTTATCTAGTCCGATCCATCTGATTACCCTTAGAGCATCAAGATTGACCAAATTATTGCCGGTATTCTTACCTGCTTCATTTTCCTGGTTGTATCTTGCCGCCACACTTGGGCAAACATACTCATTTTGTTTCCATTTTTGCGCTTCATATAAAACCTCCAGCAGTTCGGGAGCCATGGGGATTGTGACCTCTTTACCGGTTTTAAACTGCTTCACCCAGATTCTTTTGCGATTTAAATCTATTTTATCCCAGCGCAGCAGAATGCAGTCTTTAAATCTTTGACCGGTGAACATCCCAAGGTGGTATATGATTCTTATTTCCGGTTTATGCATAACCTTGTGTTTGTTGTCTTCAAGCACTTCTAACAGCTTTTGTTCCTGTTCTCTGTTAAACGACAACCGTCTGATGTTACTGTTCTGCTCTTCACGCTCTTTTCTAAAAAGCGACCTTGCAACAAACGGATTGGGGCCTTCGCGATATTCCTTAAGAACATCGAAAATCTTCCTCAGTCGTCTTATTTTTCGGTTATGAGTATCAACGCCGAGTTCCTGGGTGCGCATATGCCGGGCGTATTCATCCGCGTGCTCCTGGTTTATATCAGCAATGCCAATTGAATCGTTATCGACAAAGGCGACAAAATCATTGAACGTTCCTTTATACGCGTCCTGTTCGCTGACGGTGGCGGGAACGGCTCTGTCAGGATGTCTGGAGTATTTATCCCAGGCAAGATTCAGCGGCAGCGATTTTCTGGCGGAAGTCAGGTCTCTGGCGTGTTGGACATGGGCTGAGATAACTTCCAGGGTGGTTCCGTTAACGACCGGCACCAGTTTTTTCGCCTCGAGGACTGCTTCGTCCTGGTTTTTTGTCTTTAAACTTACCGCTTTGCGCCGGCCGTTGATCTGATAACGGAAAATATATACCCCGTTGGCGGTTTTCTTATATACGGTTCCGGTTTCCAGCTTGATTGATTTTCCAGCCATAGCTTGTACCTCATGATTTAAAGTATCGGATACGGCTGAATATAACCGCTATTGGAAGGGTTGCAAACCTTAAATGGTACCAATGGCACCTATTTTGCCATTTTTTGAGCTTAAAATGGCGGAGAGGGTGGGATTCGAACCCACGGAAGGGCAAGCCCTTCAACGATTTTCGAGACCGTCACCTTCGACCACTCAGTCACCTCTCCGCAGTATGTCGTTGTGATAAGGCGCTAAATATAGCGCACTTTGCAATTTTTTTTACTTTTTTTTCACGTTCATGGCTAAAAAAAGCGGATTTTTTTTGTAAGATATTGAAATATCGGGTAAATTAACCGGGTAATATTGAACTGGAACAATCTAACAAGGTTTATTTTTGTGTTATGAGTATTTATTTTTTTAATACGATGGGCCGTGTCCGGGAAGAATTCAAGCCGCTGCATCCCGGCGAGGCGAAACTTTACACTTGCGGACCGACCGTTTACAACTTTGCCCATATCGGCAATTTTCGCGCCTATGTGTTTGAAGACCTGCTGCGCCGGACGTTGAAGTATTTCAACTACAAAGTCACGCAGGTGATGAACCTGACTGACGTTGACGACAAGACCATCCGCAATTCCCGCGCCGCCAAAATTTCCCTGCAGGAATTTACCGCTAAATATAAACAGTCGTTTTTTGAAGACCTGAAAACTTTGAATATTGACCCGGCGGAAGTCTATCCTGCCGCCACTGATCACGTTCAAGAAATGATTGCCCTGATCCAGGCGCTGATGGATAAAGGATTCGCATATCAGGCGGAGGACAAGTCCATTTATTTCACTATCGCCAAATTTCCGCAATACGGCAAACTCGCTCGCATTGATATGGAAAACCAGCGTGCCGGGGTCCGCATCAAAACTGACGAATATGCCAAGGATTCCGTTGCTGATTTCGCGCTGTGGAAAGCCTGGGACGAAAACGACGGCGACGTCTGCTGGGACAGCCCCTGGGGCAAAGGCCGCCCCGGCTGGCATATTGAATGCAGCGCCATGAGCATGAAATATCTCGGCCAAACGTTTGATATCCATACCGGCGGCATTGACAACATGTTCCCGCACCATGAAGACGAGATCGCGCAGAGCGAATCCGCCAACGGCTGCCGGTATGTCAATTACTGGCTGCACTGCGACCACCTGATCGTCAACGGCGAAAAAATGTCCAAATCGCTGGGCAATTTCTTTACCCTGCGCGATCTGGCGGAAAAAGGCTATGCCGGCGCGGAATTGCGCTGGGTGCTGCTGGGAACACATTATCGCAAAAAGCTTAACTTCAGTTTTGACGCCTGCGAACAGGCTCGTATCATGTTGAAGAAGTTCAATGAATTTTTCCTGCGGCTGAAAGAAGCCAACGGTTCCGGCGGGGATGAAGAAATCAATAGCTTCACGGCAAAATGCCGGTCTGATTTTGCCGCGGCGCTGGCGGACGACTTGAATATCGCCGAAGCCATTGCCTCGGTTTTCGCGTTGCAGCATGAGGCCAACCGGCTGATTGATCTGGGCAAAATGTCACCAGCCGGAGCGGAAACGGTTCGCGCCCAGTTCCGCGATTTTGATAAAATTTTCGCGGTTTTCAATGTTGATAAGGCGGGAGAAGCGGAAGTTCCGGCAGAAATCATGGAGCTGGCGGAAGCACGGTTTCAAGCCAGGAAAAGCAAGGATTTCGCCAAGTCCGACGTGATCCGCAATCAGCTTAAATCGCTCGGATGGGTCGTTGAAGACGCCCCCGGCTGTTTCAGAGTCAAAAAAGCCTGAAGATCAAACCTCAAGGTCAGCGGTATTTTTCGACCATTTCGCGGAGTCTTGAAACCAGGAAGCTGATGTTGTCACTTTTTTCGGCGCTGACCGGAACAATTTCCAGACAGGATGAACTGAGTGATTCCCGCAGCATTGCCAGGTTTTCTTGGCTTTCCGGCAAGTCCGTTTTATTGGCCACGATTATCGCGGGACGCGAAGATAAGCCTTTCATGTAAAGTTCAAGCTCATTCTGGAGGTGTTCAAAATCCTCCCACGGATTACGTCCGTCAACCCCGGCGGTGTCCAGCACGTAAACCAGCACATGAGTACGTTCAATGTGCTTCAGAAATGAATGTCCGAGCCCGATATTATCATGCGCCCCTTCAATCAGGCCGGGAATATCCGCCATGGACATTTTGAAATAATCCGGGAATTCGACCATGCCGACCACCGGATGCAAGGTGGTAAAAGGATATGGAGCGACTTTCGGACGAGCCTGAGAAACCGCGCGCAGCAGAGTCGATTTGCCGGCGTTCGGATAACCTACCAGGCCAATGTCCGCAATCGTTTTCAGTTCAAGTTCAATCTTGCGCTCTTCGCCGGGCTGGCCGGGGGTGCAGTCACGCGGGGCGCGGTTGGTGCTGGTGGAAAAATGAATATTGCCCCGTCCGCCCTGTCCGCCGGCGGCGATAATGAAATTCATATCCCCATGGTCCATATCAACTATAATCTCGCCGGTATCGGCGTCTTTGACTACAGTGCCGATCGGAACTGGAATTACAATATTGTCGGCTTTCTTGCCGTACTGGTCTTTGCCGCGGCCGTTCTCGCCGCTTTTGGCCTGGTAATGACGCTGGAAGACCAGGTCTATCAGGCTTTGTTCGTTGGGAGATGTTTGCAGAATAACGCTGCCGCCATGTCCGCCGTCGCCGCCGCTGGGGCCGCCCCTGGGAACAAACTTTTCTCTGCGGAAACTGCAGCAGCCGTCGCCGCCGTCGCCGGCTTTGACTGAAATTTTAGCTTTATCTACAAACATTGTTCAATATCCTAGGTTAAAATTTTAAGAAAAAAAAAGCCCAGTTAGACCGGGCTGTATAATTTACTGCTGACCGCGTTGATCAGGCAAGAGGAAGCACGTTGACTTTGCGGGCTTCTTTCTTGAACTCAACGGTGCCGTCAACCAACGCGAAGAGAGTGAAATCTCTGCCGCAACCGACGTTTTTGCCGGGATGGAATCTGGTTCCGCGCTGACGCACGATGATGCTGCCGGCGCTGATCTCTTCGCCGCCGTAAGCTTTAATTCCGAGAAACTTCGGATTACTGTCACGACCGTTTCTGCTGCTCGATTGACCTTTTTTATGTGCCATGTTAACACCTCGTTAATATGTTAATTTATGCTTATTGCTTTTTCCGTAAAAACACTACTAGTCACAAACGGAACGATGAATATAACATAGACCATGTAAAATAGCAAACCGTCATTTTCAAAAATTCCGGATTATTTTCTGCCCTCCATAATGATTTTGGCCATTTTGGACACCCTTGCCGCAGATTCCGGACACCCGTGTTGCGGAACATTTCCGAGACGATAGAGTCCTCTTCCGTACAACGGTTTTCAGTTTTATAAACATTTTGGACACCGGCTCCGCACATTTTGGACACCCGCTCCGCATCCCGCAGTCGCGGGAGACACCGGCTCCACAACACTTTTATGGGTCCTATGGGTCCTATGGGTCCTATGAGTCCTATGGGAGACAGCCACATTTTGGACACCCATTTCCGAGTGATTAGAGACATGTTTTAGGATGTTACTATTTAGTTTTTTCATTTTCCACTTTCAATTTTCCATTTTCAATTATTCTTTTTGGA
>CAIKZE010000170.1 GCA_903831825.1 uncultured Lentisphaeria bacterium
CGCAAAGCGGTTGCGATCTTTTGACTTTGGATTCGCACTCTTCGAGGCCTTCGATACCCCGGTATCGGCAGCCTCTCAGAATACGAACCAATTCTCAAAATCTTCGCAATCTATTTTAAATTTTCAACCTTATAGAGTATAGCTCAGTTAATTGCCTTCGGCGTCGAGCTGCTCGAGGATTTCCGGGTCAATTTCGCTGTTATAGGTGACGTTCTGGACGTCATCCAGGTCTTCCAGCTTGTCAATCATCCGGAGCACCTGGCGGGCAACATTGAGGTCTTTGATTTCAACGATATTTTCCGGTTTCTGCATGAGCTCGGCTTCTTCGGTTTTGATGCCTGCATCAGCAAGGGCTTTGGCAACGGCTTCAAAACAGTCGGTCGGGCCCCAGATTTCGGCGACATCTTCGTCCACTTCAATGTCTTCAGCGCCGGCATCGAGTACAATATCCATCAGTTTGTTTTCATCGGCATCAGGGCCGGTGATGACAAAATGAGCTTTGCGGTGGAACATCCAGCTTACCGCGCCGGAACCGGCCATGTTGCCGTTGCAGCGGTCGAAAACCATGCGGACTTCGCTGGCGGAACGGTTCCGGTTATCGGTCAGGCATTCAACTTTGAATGCGACACCGCCCGGTCCGTAGCCTTCATATACCAGTTCTTCGTAATTGACGTCGCCGAGTTCGCCGCAGCCTTTTTTAACGGCGCGGTCAATATTGACATTCGGCATATTGGAGGCTTTGGCCGCCAGCAGCGCGGCGCGGAGCCGGGGATTGGCGTTGGCGTCGCCGCCGCCGAGTTTGGCGGCAACCATGATTTCCTTGCCGATCCGGGAGAAAATCTTGCCTTTCTTCTTATCGGTCGCGGCCTTCTTATGCTTTATGTTTGCCCACTTACTATGTCCTGACATATCTACCTCATTTTTGATTATTTGTAAAAATATGTAATCAATACTTTAATCTCATTTTATTAACAGTTCAAATGAAATGCGTTAAGACAATGATGAGAAATTTGATTTTTCTACCCATCACCGGAATCCTTATTTTAGACATATTTTCCCCAGTCAGTCTGAAATCGCTAAGATCCGATACATTATATACTTATGTAAATTGTTCAATTTTCATACTGACACCGCCGCCGAAAGCTGCTGAAAAAGTGTTGACAAAACGCACTTCCGGATATATAATGTTAATAGGGTTCCAATAGGTTACAAGTAATAGAAAACACCTAATTGGAGGGTAAAAAAAGTAAAGGAAGGCGATCACATAAGTTGAAAGGTCGTATTACATAGTAAGTTGTGTTAAACATGGTTATTTGAAGAATCTGATCGCCTTCCTTCTATATATTAGTTAAGCGGTCATTGAATAGTTCAAAATCCGAATATCATCAGTCGCATGGAAATGTTTACATCCATTGATTATTATGAGTTAAAGCTCATATACCCGTTTAAAATCCTATTGATAAAACTTGCACTATATAAGTCCCATTCGGTCAACTATGAAATCTTTTGATTTTCTCCTGAAGTTTCCGAGATAACTTATTGCGTCATAACTCCATGCATTCCGCGGCGCATCCCTTGAATTACTATTTAAAATCTATTGTTTCGAAGCGCTGCGGCTCATTAAAGCCGGAGAATGGCAGATATGCCCATGTGCTGAATGATTTCGGCGGAACTTGCCTTGTACGGCAGAAGTTTACGTTCCATCTGGCGCCGGGTTTTATGGACGTTATGCCGAGCGTCTCAAATGGAATGGCAATTTCAACTTGCCATTTGTCAGCCTGCCTGGTTGCGGCAGTAACATATTTGCCATGCCACAGGCCGTTATCACTCTTTCCATCATAGATTATATTATTACTGTTTACCGCAATATGAAAATATCGCTGGTTCTGCCTGGTGTCGAGGAAAATTTCTATACAGTCATCTTTGAATATCTGTTCCCCCTTAACGCATTGAGTGACTATTTTTTGCATCTCCGGTTCATGGCATACAAATGAAATATAGAAATTCTTGTCATCGTATGCAACTCTGACTTCGGTATCGGGATCAGCATCTTTCAGTTCTTTGCCGATTGCTTTCAAATTTGCTATTTTTCCGGCATTCTCCCAGCAGGGATCATCCAACAACCCGTCAATTTTAGGGGCGCTGTCACAGCGCCGGATTGTGAACGGATATTCATCCCGGGCATCCTCGTATTTCAGGAGAAGTTGATATTGGTCCTTTAAAATACTGACGCTCTTTTCCAGGGAATCATATATTTTCACGCCATGTGCATCATTCAATGCCTCTGTCGCCTGTTTTATTATATTATTGCCGAAATCAATCCTTTCCTGCTTAGTGCCTTTGTCCGGAAGCGGACATGACAAAGCGTCAAAACATAATTTGTTGACTTTGCTAACTGCTTCACAGCTTTTTTTATTGCCGAAAAAACTGAGAATCTGTTTTTGCGCTGATTTCTTTGGATCATATCCGGCGGGGTTCCATGCGAAATCCGCGCTGGAAACAAAGCTGACCATGGCGCAATCTTCGGTTCTGGGCGGCAACACAAGATATATGAGACCATCCGAATACTTATATTGATCAGGATATATGGACTGGTCATTGTATTCGCCGAATGCGGGAATTATTGCCGGAATCTTGCCGGATTTTTCAAACCTGGCCCATGTTCCCATCAGCATGGGTTTTCTTTTCGCCAGCGAAAGGTATTTTTCCACTGATGCTTTATCCGTGAAGCCGTTCTGGCATACAATAAAAGGAATATCCTCCGGCAAAGAGCTTAACTCTTTTATATATTCCAGCCGCTCCGGCGTCCAATAATCCGCCCCGTGATAATATGTTGTAAGCGTACAGCGGAGAACGTATTTCTTATCTTTCTGTTTCAAATGATCGTAGACTCGTTTTATAAGATAAGCCTGGGCCTCGCCATGATTTCTGAATTTTTTCCTGTCGGCGTCATTATACAAACAGTCGCGGCCCTTGTTGGATAAATCGTCAAAACACAAGCTTAAATCCTCCAAACCCAATTCACACAACGCATCAATTTTGTCCAGGAGCAGTTTGAGGTCTTCCTCGCTTGAAAATGTTATCGGCGGATTCGGATAATAGGCGGGAGCCATAAATGCTTCAATTCTGACAAACCTGTTCTTGCAATATGTTATTAAATCTCTAAGTTCATTTTTTTCATTATCCGTGAGAGGAGCCCTGAAATTACCCTGAATTTTATTGTTTGCCAGCCCCCCGATGTGGAGGAAATTCATTTTATACGAATTCATCCGCTTGATTAAATCGATTTCGCCTTTTTTAAACGGTCCCCACCATGGGCCGGTATATAGTCCTCTGTTTTTAAATAATGGCCGGTCAATAATCCGGGCCTGGTAAATTTGTTTATTATCATCATTTGCAACTAATTGTTTTAATGTTTGAATGCCATAAGAAATCCCCTGATCAGTATTTGCCGCAATAATTATCAGGTTTTGCCCGCCGGCATTATCAGCATTCAAGAAATATCCTTCATCGCCCAATTCACTCCACGGGACTTCCAAGCCGTGCCGCGACAGGCAATTTTCCATCGCCGGGGATTTTATTCCGGCAATCAACAGATCGGCAGTTTTGTCAGTAATTTCATTTTCTCCGGCAATCAGCGCGGGTTTACCGCCGGTAAGCGCAGTCAGTAATTCTTCAAGGTCAGACAGGTTGGTGGGATGTATTTTTTTATCCGGCGCAAGAATGGATGCACTTTTAAGTTTTAACAACTTGCCGCTATATTTTTCCTGCCATGGCGTGGGCAGAACATATGGAGGTTTCACATCGAACGCTGAAATATCTTTTTTATTATCATATGAAATGCGGATATTGTTAAAATATGCAGTGCCGGCACAATGGACCATTCTGCATAAGACCCGAAAGTATGCCGTATTTTCGGGTATCATTACGCTTTCATTAAATTTTTTCCATTCGAGATTTTCCGAAAGCGAGTTAAATATATTGCAGGATTGCAATTTTTTGTTGCCGGCATCATAAAAATCTATTAACAACCCGACCCCTTGCCATCCCGTCTTATAAGGAAATTTGATATCCTTTAATTTCACATTGTAGGATACGTTTAAATGATTTCCGAAAACAGAATCATTGTCTTTATGAAGTGTCACATCCTGGAAACATTGTCCGCAGCCTAATTTTTCAGAAACCTGTTTGACTTCCATTTTCAATGAATTTTTGCCGTCATACGCCTCCTCCGTTGCAACTTTGGCTGAAAATTGTGCTTGATCCCCGATGTAATTGCATATCCAGCCTGACGGCGAATCATTTGGTCCGGTCTGTTCGAAACTGCCATTCGGCAAAATATTTTCTTTTGTTTCATTTGCCGGGAGCTGATTGACTGAAAGCCCCATGATTATTGCCATAACCCATAACGTGCTATTTCTCATTTGATTCCTTTCTTTTTTATTCAACAAACCGTTCAAAGCTATGACATTAGATTATTCCTGCTATGAAACCTGCATAATAAACAACCGTATCAACACGATAACCGGATGACCAGATTGAATTCGGGAATTGTTAAAGATAATATAGCGTGAATAGACTTTCAGACAAACTCATCTTGTTTCTGAACTCGTTCGTTGAAAGTCTTAAAACTCTCATGGCGCTTGCCAGATAAAATTAAACTCTTTTTTGCCGTCATGGCGCCAGCCCCGCAACCAGCGCCATATACCGTGATGTTCGAGTCAATTAATACCAGTAAAAGTTTTGTAGGTCGTAAGCACTCCCCAACAGGTGTTCTTGGGAAGATATACCTTAGTTGCGCCAGTACCCCTGTCCGCAATTGGGTTGGGCAGTTGTTCTGCAACATGTCCGTCTGCATATAAAACATTTAACTGGTCCAGGCGGGGGGAATGTCTGTAGTAAATAAATCGGGCGCCGTTGCTAGTCGTTCCGCTATTATCAACAAAACCAAAATTATTGCTGGCAACTCCATCGAACACCTCCCCCTCCATTGTGTAGGCTGCCACGTCTAATCCATAGGCCGAATCCATCATGAGACCAAGAAGCGTCGGCGTTGCTATGCCAGTCACTTTTGCGGCGCCGTTGTATCCGACTTCCTTGTTGTAACTGTATGACATATAACGATATTTCGGACAACCATAGAAGCACCCGTTAATTGCGGCAGGACAATGGTAAACACTATAATTATCGATCGTCATGCACGCTTTTGTATTATAACCCACATACGACGCTAAAAGAAAATCCCAAAATCCGGTCGGTGACGTGGGGCCCGTGGTAGACGCTGTCTTGCTAAACGGGATATAGTCTCCATTATCCCCGCCGTACATCGCATTGGCATAACCAAATTGTTTTAACTGGCCGGCGCATTGCGATGTCTTTGCTGTATTTCTCGCCCTGTTCAACGCCGGCAGTAATATGGATGCAAGTATTGCGATAATAGCTATCACCACAAGGAGTTCGATAAGCGTAAAATCTTTTTTCTTTCTCATTTTCTTGTCCCTCATTAAGTTGTAATGGTTTAGTCTCATAAAGTTAATTCTTTTGGGAGATAAATGCCTTTTGAAGTATCAACTCCCATCAACTTCTCTTTTTTAACTAACCCTCCTCTTTACGGGTTATTGTGTGTCTGCGCGCTATTAAATTTTTGAAGATGAACTTTTACAAAAAAACTTATATATACAACTTTTGATTTTAATCAACCTCTCTTTCTTAAGTATTATAATGCAAGTTCTTTAAAAAAGCAAGTATTATAATTAAAAATCTATAATTTTTTTAAAACAATCCGTCAAAGAAGTTATTATTTTAGTTTTTAGCATTGATCAAAAAGCCATTTATGAGTATAAAGAAGCGCCAAATAGCGCTAACTTATATGTATAAGATGCAACTATGTGAATATCAAACATAATAAAGCCTGGCGAAAACGCATTGCAGACATAAAAAAACCTCCAGGAGATTCGCGGGCAGAATTAACCCAATCTGATTGAAAAGAATGGGATGCATCAATCCTCGTATTCAAGTTTTGCCGTTAAGAAATAAGCCGGAAAACAATGAATAAAGATTACTTGAATAATATTGCTTCCCTTACCATTGGAGGGTTTGCGGAAGCCTGTAACCGTAATATGTGCTATAAGTAGTGTATGGTCCCTGCATCTGTCCTGAAACATGCCCGTCTGCAAACAGAACATTTATTGTATTGCCGGAATGCCGATAGGAAATAAGCGAAAAATAGCTGCTATATGCACTATTATCGACAAAGTTGAGATTGCCGGATGCAGTAAGCGTCGCCCCTTCCTGAAAACTGTAGAGCGCTTGATAAGACCCATCCATCATGAGACAGAGAAGCGTCGGCTTGGCTATGCTGATTATTTTTGAGCTTCCGCTGTAGGTACGCCCGATGTTATAGCAATATGCCTTGTAACGATATTTCGAAACGCCAAAGTAGCACCCGGTCAGCGCGCCGGGACAATGAAAAACACTATAAGAATCCATAGTGTCAGCCGCGTCCATATTATAACCTAAATCCGACATTAAAAGATAATCCCAAAGTCTATTATCCGTCCTGCTATACGGGAGCCAGTCAGAATTATTCGCTGTATACATAATACTTGCATAGCCAAACTGTTTTAATTGACTTGCGCATTGTATTTTCTGTGCGGACATTCTCGCCTTGCTCAATGCCGGCAGCAATAGGGATGCGAGTATTGTAATGACTGCGATCACCACAAGGAGTTCGATGAGTGTGAAATATTTTTTTTCGCGCATTTTCCGTTCCTCATAATTTAAAGCTAAATTTTCACCATAAATTATATATATAAGTCTGGTATTGTTTGCCTTAATCCTATACCATAACTAGTATAATTCTGCTTATTAAAAAATGCAACTATCATAATCCGCATTTTTATAAATTTTAAAAAATGCATTAAAAAGTTTTTATTTCAGTATTGACAAATGACCCTTTTATGAGTATAATTTAGATTAACTAAAGCAAACTTATACATATAAGATATAACTATGAATATCAAACAGAATAAAGCCCAGCATAAACGGATTGCCGACATAATTAAACGCAGGATTGCAAAAGGCAAGTATACCATAGAAGAGAAGATGCCTTCTGAAAATGAACTGCTGAAAGAATTTAAGGTAAGCAAGCTCACTCTTCTGAAAGCTTTAAACGCGCTGGTACATCAGGGGATCATATTCAGAAGACAAGGCAGCGGCACATTCGTGGCGCCGACAGTAAGCGGACGCAAAAACAAAAAAATTGCCGTGATCGTATATCATTCCGACAATCCGTATTATTCAAAAATCATCAAAGGGATTGAAAACTATGCCTCTCAGAAAGGATTGGGAGTGATTTTGTGCAACAGCAAGGGGGATATTAAAAAGGAAAACGAATATATAGAACGTTTTATGGATGAAGTTGACGGCTTTATAATTTCTCCCGTGGAAAAAAACTCTGAGTATTCGGACGGGATAAAAAATATTTTTGACAGTGAAATGCCTCTGGCGCTTCTTTCAGATACGATTGTGAATCAATTGACCGCTCTGGTGAATTATGTCGTTCCCGATGACTGCACCGGCGGGTTTCTCGCCGGGAAACATCTTGCGGAATGCGGTTACAAAAGGATCGGCATGCTCGTCTGTAAGGGCAATATGGAAAAGGAAACGCTAAAAGAAAGGTTGAAAGGCTTCAAGCTGGCGCTCCTCCAGTACGGGATTCCTTTCGACAGTTCCATGATCTTTGAAACCTCAAACGATGATCCGGATAACGGATATATGCAGGACGGATACAAAGCATCCCCGGTAATCGCAAATTTCTGTAAAGACGGACCGTCCGGGATATTTACCTTGGGTGACTCAATGGCAATAGGCTTGCTGAAGGGATTGAGAGAACTCGGCATAAATATACCTGGACAGGTCGGGATATGCGGGTTTGACGATATAGAGCTTGCATCACATATCGAACTCACAACCATCGCGCAGAATGCCGTGGATATCGGGGAGAAATCAGCCGAAATACTTACCAAAATACTTGAAAACCCGGACGCGGAAATTCCCCCGCAACACATAGTAGTTCCAGTGGTTCTGAAAGTCCGCCAAACAACAGCCCGCATAAGTTAAATAATTTAATATGGAAAAGACGCCGGCGGATGCGATGACAGACGCTTCTCTTTAAGAATAACAGGAAGAAAAAATGAATGACCAAATCAAGAATATTAAACTCTCACTTGAAGAAAAAGCGGCACAGATACTGATTTCATTCCGTTTCGGCAAAAAAGAGATATCTGATTACTGTGTAAAAAAAGGCTGGGGCGGCATCCATCTCAGCATTTGGGATTACAATGGTTTTGAAGATTCCCGGGCAATGATTGAAGAGTTCCGCCACAAATCGAAAGTTCCGCCTTTCATCACATCCGATACCGAATGCGGACTGGGACAAGTCATGCTTCAGGAAGCGATAGAATTTACTACTTCGATAGGACTGGCGGCAACCGGCGATCCTGAGCTCGCATATCAGGCGGCGGCAGCAACCGCCAGGGAAGCGAAATACGTCGGCCTCTCATGGTCATACGCTCCGGTCGTCGATATAAATACCAACCCGTTAAATCCGTCCACCAACATACGCGCTTACGGCATTGACCCGGAAATCGTCAGCAGGTTTGCGCGCATGACCATAAAGGGTTATCAGGAAAACGGACTGATGGCAACGGCCAAACATTTCCCCGGACAAGGACATTCGTGCATGAACTCACATTTCAGCGCAGAAGTAATCAGGCGCTCGAAAGAAGAGATGGAAAACTGCGAATTTGTGTCCTTTGAGAATGTCATCCATGCGGGAGTCGAGGCGATAATGACCAATCATGCCATATATCCGGCATACGACAAGGAAAATCTCGTTACATTTTCTGATGAAATCGTAAATCGTCTGCTCAAAAATAAGCTCGGATTCAAAGGCCTGACCATAACTGACTGCCTGGAAATGGGGCCGGTGAAAGAAGCCTTTTCCGTGGAAGATTCCGTCGTGAAGGCAATTCTGGCGGGACATGATATAATATTGACTGAAAATGACTATGAAAAATCCCTCTTCGCCATTATGAACGGACTTAAAAAAGATAAAATCAGGGAATGGATGCTGGACGCAAGAATAGAAAAAATCCTGAACATGAAATTAAAATACGGACTTTTTGATCCGCTTCCGCCTAAAGATAAAATGCCATGCCTGAAAGAACATGCGGAACTTGCCAGGAAAATCGCCAGGGCAAGCATCAGGATTGAGAAAAATGAACAAGGGATACTTCCTTTGAAGAAAATGGATGACGCCTCCAGATTGCTGCTCCTGCTGCCGGAAGAAGCGGAAAAGCTGGATATCGGAGTGCATCACCGGAAAAACAGGATTGAGGAAATTCTTGAAGCCCAGCACAACAACACTGAGGTTATGCGGATTCCCGGCGAGTTGAATTCCGTGAACAAACAGTCTATCCTGAATTCTGTTAAAAAAGCTTCCGCCGTGATATTTGATACATCTTTCAAGCTCAGTTCCGGTCAGATAGGCACTTTGAACAGTTCCCAGATTGAATTACTGAAAGAGATCATGAAGATACATCCGGCCCTCGTGATTATTGCGGTAAATCCGTTTGCGCTTTATCAGTTGCCTTTTGCCGACACTATCATATTTTCCTGCAGCAGCAATGAATTTGTGCTTCAAGCTTTATTTGAAGCTATTTTCGGCAAAATAACCGCCCAGGGCAAACTGCCGGCGTCGGACACCGCGGTGTTTTACAATATGATGAAATCTGTATAAGGCTGCTATAATGCAAATCAAACAATTAAGCCCCTCCGGCTTTCAAGCCGCTCCGACTGTCAAGACTTATCATTGCGGAACGCTGACTTATACCAGGGCCGGATTATTCGCGCTCTTCACCTGGCTGTTATGGGGGGACTTCTGTTATACCTTAATGGAGGCCGTTGTTCCAAGCATTCTGCCGCTGAAATTGAAAGACCTCGGTTCGCCGAACTGGTTTATCGGAATGATTATGGCGACCTTGCCCGGAATATTAAACATGACCATCTGCCCGTGGGTCAGTTTCAAGAGCGACCGGTACAGAAGCAAATGGGGTCGCCGTATTCCGTTCATAATATGTACGCTGCCATTTCTTTGCATCTGCCTGGCAATGCTCGGGTTCAGCGATGAAATAACCGGTTTCCTTCAGCGTCATTCCGGACTGCGTGAATATGCCCCGACCTCTGTCACCCTCGGGCTAATCGCCATCTTCATGGTCATGTTCCAATTTTTCAACATGTTCGTGGCTTCCGTGTTCTGTTTTCTCTTCAACGACGTTGTTCCCGCGCAATTCATGGGGCGTTTTATCGGTACATTCAGGATTGTCGGCACCGGCGCGGGGGCATTGTATAACTTCTTCATCTTCAAATACGCCAACACTCATATGCATGAAATATTTCTGGGGGCGACGCTGCTCTATTTTGTCGGGATCGGCATGATGTGCCTGATGGTCAAGGAGGGTCAGTATCCGCCGCTGGAGGGGGAGACCGGCAAGAGCAACAAGGGGTGGGGCGGAATAAAGACTTTTTTAAAGGAGTCGTTTACCCATAAATTTTACTGGATGAGATTCTTGTCAACCGCGTTTTCCGCGACTGCCGGGGCAATAGGCGCTTTTACCATATTTTTTTATCAGAATATGGGACTGGATTTGGATCATGTCGGGAAAATCACCGCCACCAGCTCGGTGGCAGTCATCGCGGCGACCTATTTTATGGCGATATACATTGACCGCTGGCATCCGCTGCGGATATGTGTTTACAGCGCGGTCTTCGGGGTAATCGGCCTTGCCATAAACATGGTGTGGATATTCGTTACCCTGCCGGGCAGTTATTTTTTCTGGCTCAATATCGGGAATGTTGTAATATCGTCATTTTGGGCAGCTCTGGCGGGAGTTGCGGCGTTCCCCGCCGAAATGAGAATTTTTCCGCAATCAAGGTTCGGACAGTTCTGTTCAGCGCAGGCGCTGATCAGGTCGGCATTCACGATCTTTGCCGGAATGGCCGCCGGACTTTTTATTGACTTCTTCAAATGGACATTCAACGGCTCTGACTTTGCTTATCGTTTCATTTATTTATGGCTGACAGTTTTTGCGGGGATCAGTGCTTTTTTCCTGGTCTTGGTTTATATTCAATGGAACCGCATGGGCGGCGACAAACATTTCCATCCGCCGGCGTCGTGGAATCCGGAAGGCGTTGAGGAGCTTCCCCTGGTTCCGACAATTGGCCCGCAGACAAAATGGCTGAAAATTTCGTTCCTGCTCTTTGACGGCGTAATGAGCCTGCCCGTGCTAAGCATCCCATTCCTGATGCTATGGATGTTTTCTCACAAGGAGATGTTCGCGTTCAAATGGTACGGGCTTGCGGTACTGCCGCTTTCGCTTCTCGCATTAGCGGCATGGTGGATATTAAAAAGAAGCATTTACGCCGACATGGCGGCCGCCCGTGATAAAAAACCGCTGCGCAACGGGCTCCCGCATCATGGCGTATTGATTGTTATCGGCAGTAATTTTTTACTGGCTATCGGAATATGGATATGCCAGGTATTTTCAGCGCTTTACCTGAACCTTGAAAACGGGGCAATAACATTCGGCATTGCCAATGGAATCACCAACTTCCTGATAATCGGGGCATTGTACCTGATATGCCGGATCGAGCGCGGGTTCTCGACTGCAATTGACGAAGTGCCGGAGGTTGTGCAATGAGCGCCGGAAACCATTTACAGGAGGACGAAAGCCATTGAAAAAGTGTTGACAAAACGCATTTCCGGATATATAATTCTATTAGGGTCTTCAAGGAATAGAAAACACCTAATTGGAGGTTCAAAAATAAAGGAAGACGCCGGGAAGGCGATCACATAAGTTGAAAGGTCGTATTAAATATTAAACTATTAAACATGGTTATTTGAAGAATCTGATCGCCTTCCCTCTTTATGCAGGCATGTGATAACTGCTTCCGGAGAAGCTATCCAATAGTTGTCACTTTACCCCATACACTACTAAAACATTAAGCGGCGGCAAATCTATTTTCATGCCTCTGCCATATTTAACTGTTTCATTGCGAATGATACCTTCCCTGCCGTTAAACATAAGTATATTTATTTTGTTGAATGACGCATCCTTGCCAAAATCCAGCACGGCAGTTCGGGGTTCCCGGAAAGCGACGGCTACAATTTTATCTGTACCATTAACCTGCGGGCAATCTCTCTTAGTCCAACCGAAATAATCAAGATCTTTCATTATTATTTTCTTTGCCGCATCCTGTTGAGTGAAGCTGGGCCATAAGGAATTCAAGAGAACATTGCCGTCTTTATTATGTGCGCCGATCAAAAAATAATCATTTGAATCGGAATATGACGCTTTCCTGGCGGGATATGACGCGCCTCTGATTATTTTCCCTGAACTTAGAGTTTCCTTCGACAAACCTGAAATCTTTACCAAATCTTTGGAGCCGTTTTCATTAAAACCGTCAGACGGGAAAAAATTCCTGCCCATCGGCTCAAAACCTTTTATGCCCAACTTTTCAATTAGCTGGCTTTCAGGTATTTTGTTGCCATTTTCATCATATTCAGGAGCGAACATCAAGTAAACATTCTGCCTGGCATAGTCGAACTTAGCAGGCAAAAGCATCCCGGCATAAACTACATTTTCATATTTGCCAATATCCGCTGTAACATCAATATCGCAAAATTGCAGGAGCAAGCCGATGGCTATTTCGTTGGTTTCCCTTGAGCCGACAAAGCTGTAAACTCTTCTTACTATTTCCCAGTCGGCGGCGGGATCATAATAATAGGCGATATCGCTTTTTTTGTATGATTTTATGAACGGCACAGTCTTTGAAACCAGATTCACCACATCCGCGAACCGGTCAATAAAATTGCCGTCTATGCCAAGCCCCAATCCATAATTCAACAAACCTGCCCCTTCCCAATTTTGAATGAAAACGCCATCGCTTACCGCATATAGCAGCGCCAGATATGGAACAACTTCTTCAGGCGTATTATGATAAAAAAAGTTCCCCCAGGATTTTTCATCTTTTTTATCATCTTTTCCGCCCGTATACCTGGGATCTATGCCAGTCCATAGAAATTTGTCAGGATATTCGGCCTTGAAGATCTTACCTATTCCTATTGGAGCTGTTATAAGGGGACTGTTCAATGAATCCTGGGCGCCCCGTCCGTACCAATAAGTCTGGCATTCCAGTATTTCATCAAAACCATTAACCGCGGAATCTATGCATGTAACATATTTGTTCCAATTCTTTGTAATATATGAAACCCAAGTTTTAATCTGAGGGTTAGCTTTTTTGGCGGCACGCACAAATTCCCGGGCGAAATCATTCTGTACTTTGCCGCAGAATTCCCATGCCTTTAGAGCTCTTGGATCATCAGATGTATGATTCTTAAAAGCCCACTTGGCGTCTTCCGGGGAGTAACCTGAATATTTTGCAAAAGCTTCCAGAAACTTCCCGGTTATCGGAGTAATCTGTCCGCCGTCGGTTTTTAAAATTGCCGGCGAAAGAAACCACTCATCCATGCCGACCATATCAATCAGAGGCGCCCACCCTGAAAGGTTTTTAAAGAAATCCTTATAGCCGTCCGATTCAGGAAGCAGAGAATCCGCTCCAATCTTCCCATACATTAAATTTATTTTAATTTCGTGTTGTCTCAAAAATTTAATTTTGTCTTTCTGCCCTTCAAGGATTGAGCTCTGCGGGTAACATAAAAGAATAATATCGGAATTATACCTTGCCATCATGTCCAGCATGTATTCTTTAGAATGGAATGCTAATTCCTGCGGACGGAAGTCACACATAGTGCGTTTGGGGCCTGACAGAGCAACTGCGTCAAGTCCCTGCCACTTCTTTCTGGCATTATCACGATATAGCTCACCAGTCCTGTTATCAAAAAAAGCCTGTCTGATATAGCCGGTCTTATCAGACGGCAATACCAGCCTTATCTCCGGCAACGGAGAGCCTGTATATGTATATTCTTTTTTACTTAAATCGACAACTCCGGTTTTAAAACTGAGAAATGGGCCTTCGCCAATATCTGATTCAATAGCATTTCCATTGCCGTCAATTATTTCCAGATAAATGTTTTTGATTTTAAAGGCATCTTTGGGGCCATTGGATATTTTAGAGTTCAGCGGTTTATTTTCAATATTTATAATATTTACAGTTGCGATTGCGGAGACTGCGTCTCCGGCGATACTGACAGAGACTTTTTCTGCTTCGCTGCCTTTATTTACCGGCGCTTCGCCTGCTTTCCGGCCATTTATGAAAATTTCTTTCCCCGGAATTTTAGAACTCTCAATCTCAAAATATAATCTGGCTGATTTTATATTAATTTTTTCAGATGACATCACAGGTGTTATGAACATAACTGCTGCGATGAACATAATTAAAAAACGCCTCGATTTCCATGCGGAACTAAGATCTTCTCGAAAATAACCTGAATATTCCTTAAAACCAGCCATTCCCAATCTCCTATCCAGCATTTTACTCTGCCTTATATTTAATTTTGATTTATAGTGATATTACAACTCAAAACGGTACGAGATTTGCGCTATATTAATCGCGAGAAAAACCTGATACGAAATTCTGCAATTTTATAAGAGGCGACAGCGACTTCCGGACATAATACTTTAAATTCTAAAACATCGAAGGATTTGATGTTCTACCCCACCAAAACAGGGAAAAAGTAGAACCCCATCCCTGATTGTCGGCAGACAGATATACATAATCCGTCCGCGTATTGAGACTGCGGCAATGTCCGTCAACAAACGATATATTCAGCCCCCCATTATGACGAAATACTAAATTGGCAGACCCTGACGGCGATACTCCGTATAAAGTTCCAGCTTTACCATCCAGCGTAAAAACGCAAGAGGCCGGATTGGTAATGTTTGTCGTCTTTATTAAATTCCAATTCAGGGTAGTTGGATGTCTGATATTTGCCAGATGCTCATTTCTGCCATAGCCGTAAGCGGGAGAGGCAGTAGTCCCGGCCCCATTTGTATCCACGCCGTCCACTTGTGACTGGCAGCGCTGAACTTTCATGGTTACATACGCATTATTTTTGGCGCTTACATAGGGCTGTAAATCCACATAAAGCGAAGAGGCGTTCGCGTTTAATAAATAGTCATTCCAATCAGTAAAATACATATTGAAAGCAAACGCCAGTTGTTTTTGATTGGCAATGCAATTGTTGGATTTAGCTTTTTCCCGTGCCGCAGTCAGCGCAGGCAGCAGCATTGAGGCCAAGATTGCAATGATGGCAATCGTCACAAGCAATTCTATCAGTGTGAAATTAGAATACCCCCGATCACTCGTCCGCAATTGCAAAATACGATGCGTACATTTTTCAAAATTGATACTCATAAAACACCCCCCATTGATGATTTCATTGTTTTCTATTTTTATTTATTTAAAAACCGGCGCTTTACCCGTCGTATTCCTTATTATCAGGTCCAATGGCTTATATTGCTGACGCAATGCATCTTTCACCTCGGAGATGCTTTTTCTGTTCTCAAGCAAACTGATCAATAAATCAGCCACAATATAGCCGCTTTCATACGATTTTTGATTTACCGCCGTTATCGGCAGAGGGCTCCATTCGCATAATGCAGTATTGCAACCCGAAATAATGCTTATTTCACGGGGACATTTTCGCGAAGTGCGGTTGACTGCCGCAAGAAAACCGCAACATGCCTGGTCATTTCCGCAAAATGCAGTAAAGCGCTCACCGGCAGGCAACTTCAACCATTTCATGGCAATGTCCCTGCCATTTTCGAATTCATTGTCGCCCCTTGCCAACTGGCAATCTAAAGAAAAATCTTTTGCGGTCAATGAATCATTGAATTTTTCCAAAGCGGCAAGATAAGTTTCTTTTAAAATCTCATAATAATAACTGAAACATACTCTGCGGTGGTTCAAACCGTAAAGATATTCCATTATCCTGACATAAGTTGCTACCATGTCTTGTTGAAAACATAAAGTATTATCACCGAAAATCCCGCAAACTATATATGGAATATTCAACTGCGCTATAAGTTTTAATACCGCGTTATCAACAGCTCCGGTAATCACAATGCCGTCAACGCTGCGCCTGCGCAGCTTCTCCGGCATCACAAAACCCTTGATTGTTGAAAGATCATAAGTGGAAACCAACATCTGATACCCCTGATTTTTACAAGCTTCACCGATGCCGGATTCCAGAGTGCTGAAATAACTGTTGGATAAACCTAGAGTAACCTTGGAAGAAACCAGAAACCCGATTTGATAAGTACGCCTGGTAGACAAAGCCCGTGCCGAATCTTGAGGAATATAATTATATTTTTCAATTATCTGACGCACTTTCTCAAAAGTTTTTTGACTGATCCGCGATTTAAGATTGTTGTTAATGACTACAGAAACCGTCGATTTCGCAACCCCTGCCATCGCGGCAATATCTTTAATCGTTAATTTTTTCTCCAACATCATTTCACGGAATCTCATTTTATCAATTTGCCGAACCGGTTCTGCAATATTTATGATTATATATCGAACCGGTTCAAAAAGCAACTCTTTTTTAAAAATTTCTTAAAAATAACTTTCTGCCGATCAGATTGAATATAAAACTGCGCTCAATCTCTTCCGTCAGGATTGCAAAATACCCGTTTAAACGATATTTTATCTATATAACATAGAGAATCAGCAAGAACGAGAGACATGGCAAATATAGCGAAACCACCGGAAATAACGCTGGTATTGGACCGTCTGCGAAGCGCTCATAATACAGGGAATATATTCCGCATCGCGGAAGCAGTAGGGGCAAAAGAGATAATTGCCTGCGGCTATACCCCTGCCCCGCCGCATCCGAAACTGGCGAAGACCGCAATGAACGCGGACCAGATGGTGCCTTGCCGTCAGGCGGCGACTTCGCTGGAAGCAGTTAAAATGCTGCGGACGGAAGGCGTCAGGCAGATACTGGCGGTGGAAAGCGGACCGGAAGGAGTCCCGGCCTGGGAGTTCAATTATGAATTTCCGCTGGCGCTGGTTTTCGGCAATGAAGCGCTGGGGATCGAACGTGAAACCATAGCAGCATGCGACGCGATAGTCTGTCTGCCGATGTTCGGCGATAAAGCCTCGATCAATGTCGGCAACAGCGCCGCCGCGGTGCTCTATGCAATAATAGCAAAAACGGGAATAAAGGAAGCATCGGTAACATGAAAATAAAGTTATCAGGCAAAAATCTTGGCGATATCATGCCGCTGCTGGATGCCGCCGGCTTCAAACTGACCAGAGGCAAACCGGAATTGATCGTGGCGCACGGCGGCGACGGCACCTTGCTGATGGCGGAAAGAGATTTTCCGTCAATTCCCAAACTGCCGCTCCGGGACAGCGGCACGGCGCCGTTATGCGCCAGGCATTCCTATGAAAAACAACTGAAAATGTTTTGTGAGGGGAAAACCTCCAAAATCGAACTGGCGAAACTGTCCGGCGAATTCGGCAAATGCAAAATTACCGGCATGAATGATATTTTCATCCACAATCTTGAGCGGGTCAGCGCGCTGCGCTATCAGGTCTGGATTGATGATGAGTTATATGCCAATGAAATCGTCGGCGACGCGGTCGGACTGGCGACGGTTCACGGCAGCACCGCTTATTACCGCAGCATCACCCACAGCATTTTCCGGGTCGGGCTCGGTCTGGCGTTCAGCAACAGCACCGAAGCGGTAAATCACCTGGTAATTCCGGAAAGTTCCGTTGTCCGGATTAAGATCGTGCGCGGCCCGGCCATCATGGTAGCGGATAATTCCCCGGAAAAGATCAAACTGGAGGAAGGCGACGAAGTTTCCATCCGCCAGTCTCCTGAAAAGGCAATCATTTTCGGGCTTGAAAATTTCATGTGCCAGCAATGCCGGATATTGCGTCATCCGAATAAATATCCATTCAAAAATTACTACCCCAGCTTCAAATAACAGGAGTATTATGCTATTTCTCATCAGCGCGGGACCAACCAGAGAAAAAATAGACCCGATCAGATTCATCAGCAATCACTCTTCCGGGAAAATGGGTTATGCCCTGGCGGCGGCGGCCAAAGCCACTGGCGGCGAAGTCGTGCTGATCAGCGGGCCGACGCAACTTACTCCCCCTGAAAATATCACTGTTGTTCAGGTTGAAAGCGCCGCCGAAATGGCGGAGGCCGTTCATCGTCACGCGCCTGAAGCGGACATCATCATCATGGCCGCGGCTGTCGCCGATTACCGCCCGGTCAAAACGTTTTCCGAGAAGATGAAAAAAACGCCGGGCAATCTGATGCTGGAACTGGAACGGACTGAAGATATTCTGATGAATCTCGGCAAGCACAAACGCCCCAATCAGAAACTCGTCGGGTTCGCCGCCGAAACCAATGATGTCGTCGAACATGCCATTGAAAAACTGAAAAAGAAAAATCTCGACTGGATTATCGCCAACGACGTCAGCCGCAAAGACCGCGGGTTCGGTTCCGATCATAACGCCGTAACCATGATCTCCGCCAATGGCGACATCTGCGAAGTAGCCCTCTCCGATAAAAAGACCGTAGCCCGCCGCATCATCCGGAAAATTTTACAAGGCTGACAGCCGCGGACATTCTTCTCCACAACGTTTTTTATGATGCCTGCAACAAAATCACGTTCTGTTCCCAACCGTGAAAAAGCTGCAGCGTCAATTTATACCGGATCGCAATCGTTACTCCTCCATGACAGTCTTTCGCATATCATTTGATTCATCGCTTTTATGTAGTAAATTAGAAGCAGTCTACATTGCGTAATACAAGAGGAGGAAAATATGGAAGCTAGAAAATTCAGCTACATTGTAGTCGGCGCCGGGCTTACCGGCTGCTGGGCTGTCGATGGGATCAGAGCACTGGATAAAGCAGGTTCAGTCCTTTTGATCGGTGATGAAAAATATCTGCCGTATGACCGTCCGCCGCTGACGAAAAAGCTGTGGTTTGGAAAAAAGAAAGTCGAAGAAATATTTGTCCGGCCGCAGCAGTATTTTACGGACAACCGCGCAGATGTCATGCTTAATGCAATGGTGACAAAACTCGATGCAGGCAGCAAAACCATCACTTGCAGAGACGGCGGCATCTATCAATATGAGAAACTGCTTTTGGCGACCGGCGGCAGGCCGCGCCGGCTTGATATCGAAGGGGGCAGCCTCGACGGAATTTACTACTACCGCTATCTGGACGATTTTGTCAAACTTAAAGCCGAGATTCATGACGGAACCAGGGCGCTGGTGATCGGGGGCGGTTTTATTGGCTCAGAAATAGCGGCCGCGCTGAATGTCAATAAGGTTGACGTGACGATGCTGATGCCGGAAACGTGTCTTACGGAACAACTCTTTCCGAAGTCGCTTGGGCTTGCCATCAATGAAGATTACATCCGGCGAGGGGTCAAACTCATTTTGCAGGATCTTCCGGTTTCGATTATCAGACGAAACAAACATTTTATAACACTCACAAAAAACGGCAGAGAGATAACATCGGATGTCGTTATTGCGGGCATCGGCATGAAACCCGACACGCAGTTGGCGGAAGCGGCCGGATTGACGCTCGAAAACGGGATCGCGGTCAATGAATTCTTACAAACCTCGTCGCCGGATATTTACGCGGCGGGCGATAACGCTTATTTTCCCTACGAAGCTCTCGGCAGGCGCATGCGGGTCGAGCACTGGGACAATGCGGTCAATCAGGGCAGAATAGCGGGCATGAATATGGCCGGCGCGCGTATGCCTTACGCCTACATGCCGTACTTTTTCTCCGACCTGTTCGATTTCGGTTATGAGGCCGTCGGTCTTGTGAACTCAAAACTTGAAACAGTCACGGACTGGCAAAAAGAAAACAACACCGGTGTTGTGTATTATCTTGAGGATGAAAAAGTGCTGGGAGTGATGATGTGTAATGTGTGGGATAAGGTTGCCGCGGCTCGTGAGTTGATAAAGAGCGGACGCCGGGTATCGGCAAAGGAATTGCAAGGGGCGATACGCTAGTACCAAGGTCAAAAACATAGAGGAGGATTGCGATGAAACTGACAGAACAAAAATGTGAGGCTTGCCGGGCGGATATGCCTGCGTTTTCGCCGGAAGCGGCGCGGGACATGATGCAGGAAATCCCGGAATGGGCAATCAAAGACAATGCGATTGAACGGATTTTTCAATTCAAGGATTTCAAGGAAGCGATGAAATTTGTCAATCAGGTGGCGGAGGCGGCTAATCAAGAGGACCATCATCCCGACATTCATATTTATTACAACAAAGTGCATATTGTGCTGTTTACCCACAAAATCAAAGGACTTTCCAAAAATGATTTTATCCTGGCGGCAAAGATAGATGCGATAGTCAGCTCAAAACAAGACAGCGGAGATAGTCGGTAAACTCAGGCTGCAGTTGCAATTCGGACGTGCGGATCATGACCGGCTCGGCTGAAAGTAATGTGCGGGTATCCGGCAGCGGCAAGTCCGGCGCCAATTCCCGGAGTGGAATCGCCACAAAAGGATAGTGCCGGATAGCCTGATCGGGCAAGACCAGACCGGGCTCATCAATAACCAGTGTTCCGCACAAAATCAAATCCAGGTCAATAGTTCTCGGTGCGAATTTGTCGGCGGAGCGGACACGACCAAGCCGCTCTTCGATTTTTCGCAATATATCAAATTTTATCTCGCGCGGCTGATGGGCAGTTCTAATTTTGACGACGCCGTTAAAAAAGTCGGGCTGCGCGGAGGGGCCGACGGCGGCGGTCTTATAGAAGTTCGAGATGGCGGCAACCGGCAGATAAGCGTTGAGCATAGTCAAGGCGCGGGGAATGTTGTCCCGCGGATTGATATTGGAGCCGATGGCGACAAACGCATCGCTCAAAGACTCAGTATGCGGAATTTGCGCCATCATTGCGTTTCCTGAAAATTTCGACGCCGACGCTTCTGGCGTATCGCAGCGCGCCGGGTTTATCAACCTTTATCCTGGCGGCCTTGACGAGGGGATGGGCCAGGCAGATTTGGGCGATGCCCTCCGCCAACCGCTCGACAAGATAAAAACTTGAGCTTTCCGCCATCTCGATTATCTGCTTTTTGATTTCTTTGTAATTGACGGAATCTTCAATGCGGTCGGTTTGACCGGGCCTGCTCAAATCGGCATAAAGCGTGATGTTGATAAGCACATCCTGTTTTTGTGTGCGTTCCCAGTCGTTCAGGCCAATGATGCACCTGAGCGACAGGTCGGCAATATAAATTTTATCAAACATTTCTATATCCATAAGCACGCTCCATGCTATTATAATTTCTTGCTGCACGCCGCAAAAAATTCCGCCCGCAGCGCGGGATCGCCTTCATAATTTCCGCGCCAGTACGTGGTGCGGGTAATGGGCGACATCTCTTTGACGCCGCGCATCTCGACGCATAAATGATGCGCTTCAATGTATATCGCGACGCCGTGCGGTTCAAGCAGATGGTTGAGCGTGTCGGCAATCTGCTGACCGATGCGTTCCTGTACTGCGAAACGCCGCGTGAAAAGATGCACCAGCCGGGTGAGTTTGGAAATGCCGATGATGTGTTCATGCGAGATGTAGCCGACATAAACGACGCCGTAGAACGGCAGACAATGATGTTCGCAGAGCGAAAAGAAGTAAATCGGCCCTTCGATTATCTGGCTGAGACGGCAATCCGGTCCGCCGCGGCACTCGGTTTCAAACACCTTGACTAATTTGGGGTCGCCTTCATACCCCTCGGTTGCCTCGATCAGCGCTTTGATGAAACGCTGGGGAGTCTCTTCGGTAGCCGGGGTATTCAAATTCATTCCCAGCGCGGTAAATATCTCTGCAGCATAGCCTTCGAATTTGCGCATTTGTTCGTCATTGATCTGGCGTTTTTTGAGATGCAAAAAATTATTTTCGTCATCGTTAAAATGTTCATCCATACGCAACCTCCAGTTCTTTTTATTTGTGCTCATCCGTCATCAATAATTAAATGATGCCGCATCACGACTAACCGGAATTTCAATTTTCTCTAATATACAGTATATCATTCCTCGGAAGGTAAATCAACTTCATATTGGGGGATAAATCTTGTTCAACCAAGATAGCATTAGAAACGTCCTTGCCGCAAATTACGGACAAGCTCGTTAACATTGTCCATATCCTTACGGTCGGCCCACATCCCGAAAGCAGGATGCTCGGCAGCCGAAGTCTTGAGATGTTCGTCGGAACAAGGAACAATCATGGCTTTTTTCCGGCCGCGATAGATCAAAGTAACCGGTTCATTGTGCTCAATCGCCGACATAATTTTTTTCATGTTTTTTCTTAAATCAAGTACTGTTACATTCATCGTCATCCTTTCCCTATAATTAATCTCTTTTAGTATACACTATGTGCGGGTAAAAAATCAAGACGTCCAACATATATTTCTTAATCAAGCAGCATAATGTAATCCGTTGTGGTTTTTTCTGCTTGATTTAGCCGACTGTAGGATTATTTTATCACGAGGATTGAAAGTGGAGTAAAATGCATAGTGCGCTAAGAAGAGGAAATCACATTAAATGATTAAGATTCAGAAAATTATTCAACAGTTTATCCAAAGTGAGTATTACACCAATACGAGCATTCACTATGACGCCAATGCAATAAAAATCAGAATGCATGAAAATAATAGTGATAATCGATACATTTTTATTTATATTTATCATCCATGACGAATTACCGCTAATTGTAAAATCATTAATTCATCCGATTTGTATCCTGATGAGTACAGATGCCGTTCGAAATCAATTCACAAAAAAAAGTTCGATAATTATTGCAATTCAACGAAATTATTATCAACAGAACGTATCTCGGATGTTGTAATCACTCCCGGTTCAAACGACCTTATTATAAAATGGACAAATGGAGCAATGCTTGAGTGTTTCTGTCTAAATACTAATGAGTGGTCATACCACATTTACGATTACTTGAACTGCATACAATACGATTGTTGCTACGGCAAAATAGTGCGCAGCAAATTTGATACCCCCATTACATAAAACCGCATTTTTTTACAGAAAACGTCTATTCCGGCAGTTCCATTCCGGCATTCAGCAGGTCCATGTAACGGCGATAACGGAACAGACGGTTGCGTTTTTGCCGGGTTATTTCTTCAACAATCCCCAGTGTTTCAAGCTGCCTTAACGCTTTGTTGGCAGTCGCTGGAGTGAGGCCGGTAAAACGCACCAGATTCTGAGCCCCCGCAATGGGATGCGCCAGCATCGCCTGATGTACCTGAAGAACCGATGACGCTGCCCGGCCCAAACCGTTTATCGCCCGGCGGTCGGCTTCGACCAATTCATGCAGTTCACGGGTAACTTTTATTCCCTGACGGGCGCTGACAATAACGGCGTCGGCAAAGAAATCCAGCCACTTTTCCCAGTCGCCGTCCATGCGGACTTCATTCAGCAATTCATAGTAATATTGCCGGTGCAGTTTGAAATAATAACTGACATAAAGCAACGGTTGGCGGAGAATACCGCTGTCACACAACAGCAAGGTAATCAACAACCGGCCCAACCGGCCATTTCCGTCCAGAAAAGGGTGAATTGTTTCAAACTGTACATGGGCCAGCGCGGTTCTGACCAGTATTGGAGTAACGGTTTCGTGATCGTGTAAAAACATTTCGAGTTGCGCCATACATTCCGGCACGGCATCAGCGGTCGGCGGCACAAAACCGGCATTGCCGGGGCGGGTGCCGCCGATCCAATTCTGACTCCGGCGAAACTCTCCGGGAGACTGTTTATTCCCGCGTCCTTTCGCCAGCAACGTCTGGTGGATTTCGCGCAATAGCCGCAGCGAAAGCGGAAACCCTTCGGACAGCCGCTTCATTCCGTGATTCATTGCCGCCACATAGTTGCTGACTTCCTGGACGTCGTTCAACGGAACGCCCGGCGATTCGTCTGCTTCAAACATCAACAGATCGGAAAGCGATGACTGCGTCCCCTCGATCATCGAAGACAACACCGCTTCTTTCCGGATGTACATATAAAGAAACTGCCCGACATCCGGCAGCAGGTCGGACACCCCGCCAAGACATCCCAATTCAAGCATTGCCTGGTCGAGTTTTGCCTGCAATGCTCCGTCAACCGCCAGCGGCGGGGATGGCGGCAGCTGATTGGGAAGATAGGCTTTGACTTCTTCTCCCACCGTACTGACGGTTACATATTTGCCTTGCAGTCCGCGTTTCATAGACGCTCCGAAGTTAAAATATAAAACTTGCTTATTTTAAGATAATGCATAATCGTAAAATAAGCAAATTATTACAAAAAAGTACAGGACGTCAAAAATTAAAGAAGCCCTGCTTTTTGGGGATTCCAGTGGATGATTCTTCGGAGGCGGCGGTTGATTTTTCAACCGAATCCGGAGCCGGATCGTCCGCTATCGGCTCTGCCTTGCCGGACTTCAGCCAATCCTCCAGGGCAATGATTTTGATGTTGGATTTTCTGGCTTTGTCCAGTTTGCCGCCGGAGGCGCTGACATCAGCGGCCACCAGTAACGCCAAATCCTGCGTCACAGAATCAACCGCTTCATAGCCTTTCTGTTTGGCCAGGTCTTCATAATAACCGCGCTGTTCCGGCATTTTGCCGGTAAAACATATTTTCGGCAGATTTGCGCTGCCGGTACCCTTGGTTTGCTTTACCTCCACACATTCCAGCAGTTCGTCCAGGATTTCCTTTTGCGCGGCAAGTTCGCGGGAAATGGCTCCGGCGCGTTCCGGCCCTATCCCGTTGATTTCAGACAGTTTCTCGATGGAAAGCTTTCTGAGTTCCTGGATAGTGTGTGCGGTTAAAATTGCTTTGGCGACATTGACTCCGATATTCGGGATATTGAGCGCGGCCAGCACCTGAAAATCATTGACGCTGCGGGCTGACTTAATTTCATTCAACAGATTCGAGGCGGACTTTTCTTTGAACCCCTCAAGTTTCAGGATATCAATCATGGTCAGTTTGAAGATGTCTTTAAGGGTACGCACCCCCAGCACCTGCATCATTCGGCGGATATTGGGTTCGCCCAGACGCTCAATGCCGATGTTTCTCACGGAGGCGCAAAGCCGCTGGACTCTGGTTTCGAAACAATCGTGGTTCGGGCAGCAGAGTTCGGGCCCGCTCCGTTTCAGCACTGTATTGCAGCACGGGCAACGTTCAATCAGCGCCACTTTGCGGTGCTCTCCGGGTTTGGCGCTGACAATATACGGAATGACGTCGCCGGCGCGCTCCACCGTGACTATATCGCCGATATGGATATCGCGGTCAATGATATTCTGCACGTTGTGCAGAGTGGCGTGGCGGATGGTAATGCCGCCGATGTCCACCGGTTCAATCTCGGCAACCGGCGTCAGGCAATTTTTGCCGAAACTCCATTGGACATTCAGCAGCGGGCTTTCCTGCCGGATGCCGCTGAATTTAAAGGCGATCTGGCCGCGCGGATGATGCGCGGTATTGCCCAGCGAGTCGCTGTAAGCGGAATCCGCCAGTTTGATCACAATCCCGTCCATCGGGTAAGGCAGCGCTTCAAGCTCTGCGATAATCCGCGGCCATTCCGTACTTAATTGTTTAAACGGAATCGAATATGAGATCATATCGTAGTCGACCAGCGTAAGCTTAGCCTTCTGGCGAAGCATATCGGAGATATCTTTCAGTCCCATGATTCCGGCAACCGCGTTGCGGGAGTTTTTATAAGCGCGGCCGCCCTTCCTGGCAATGTTCTGATAAATGGTTTTAAAATCGTCGTCGCGGATAACGATCTCGCCGCGCGCCGGGCGTTTTAAAGCGCCCTTGTAATTAGTGGTTTCCAGTTCAATCAGCGGGATTTTATCCGAGATATTTTCTCCGATTTCGCCGTCGCCGCGGGTCGCCAGAACGCCGTTGGCAAAATTCGCGGAGATGCCGTCATATTTCGGTTGGATCAGCAGCAGTTCGTCTTCGTTGCGGATGCATTTGCCGGCCCAGCCGAGCACGTCCTCCAGCGAATAAGCCTTGTTCAGCGACAACATCGGTTTGGCGTGAGTCACCTTGCCGATGGCGGCAACTTTGGGAGCATGGACCGCCAGCACCAGCGGATGTTCAGGATTAATCTTTTCCAGAGCGCGCAGCAGTTCGTCATAACGCTCGTCGGGAATCTCCTGTTCGCCCTTTTCCCAGTAACAGCGGTTATGATGTTCAATCAGCCGGCCCAGATCGGCTTCCGACAGTTTTTTCGCGTCAAAATTTATAAAAAAATCATCATCGGCACTCATTGCGTTCTCCCATTGACTCCGAATAATATATTAGAACAAATTGAAAAAATAAAGCAAAGACACAAAATGTCATAGTCAGGTTTTCTTGTTTACCCTGGAGGGTTATGCTCCGTCATAACCGGATTTCCGGTTTTTCAACGGAATTAATCATGCCAATGCAGAACATTTAACTCTCCCTGATATGGCCACTCATTCATATTTTTTACCAATCCCGCCCTGACCGGATTATTTCTCACATATTCCCATTTTGAACTGTAACTTTCGCGTCCTCTAAGCTGCCTGTCCCAGAAGTCAGTCTGCCATATCGGCTGTTCTCCGGCAGCATACCAGCGTTTGGAAACCATGTATTTCCAATATCTACTCCAGCGCTTTAAGGAAACTACATTCCATTCAGTTGGTGCGCAGAAAAAATGAATATGGTCAGGCATCAGCACATATCGTCCAACCGCCCATTTACCGGATTGACGCCATGCTTCGACAATAATCCGATGGGCTTCATCACAAGCAAAAATCTTCTTCCTATCTTTCGCGCAAACCGTAACAAAAATTATATCAGTCCGGTTATGCAGCGTAATTACCGGCGTATGAACAGGATATTTTCTCGAAAGAGATTCTTCTTCAAAAGCCATTTCCGTGTTCATGGTTTCGGTTCCATTAGAGAATGGCTGTCCTCCGTGGCAACCAGTTCCGATCCCGGTTATGACGGAGCATAAACCTCCAGTTGGAGGATCATCTGTCATATGAACTTTGGCTGCTTTAGCAGGCATTTTCTTTTACTCCTCTTTATTTTTTAAAGAAAAATCCGTATTCCTACTTTCGGTTCCATTGAGTTACCCTTTGTGGCAACCAGTTCCGATCCCGGTTATGACGGAGCATAACCCTCCAGGAGAAAACCTTAAAATCCGGTTATGACGGAGCATAACCCTCCAGGAAAAATCGCAACATCCGCGTTAAAAATTATTAATCTTAGGTCCGGTCCGAATGTTAATCAGTTTTTTTACTTTCATGTTTTTGGGCAACTCTTTTTTGCCGGCCGGCGTGTGCGATATATCCAGGAAGTCCAGCGTTTTGCCGTCCAGCCATGAAATATCCTCCACCGGGCTGCCTTGAATATTAAGACTGACAATCGGCATGTCATGAATAATCGAGATGTCTTTGATCTGGGTATTAATCAGGTTCAAAGTTTTCAATTGCAGGCCTTCAATGAAATCAAGCGTTTTGACCGGCATATTCACAATCGTCAAAGACTCCAGTCCGCTGCTGCCCAAATCCGGAATTGAATTCATATCCATTTCGCCAATGGTCAGATTATTGATTTTCAGCGTGGACAACACATCCAGTTGGTACAACGCGCAATTGCGGAGGACTAAAGTGTTGAATGTGCGCCCTTTCAGCAAATCAAGATTATTGACGAAAGTATTGATCAGCGCAAGTTCTTCCAACTGATTCAATCCCGGCAAAGAATTAATGTTTTTAAATTGGGGCTGATCTTTTACCGTCAACGCATTCAATTGCTTTAAATCTTTCAAAAAAGCATAATCCGTCAGTCCGGCGTTGCCGATCAAGGATAACTTTTTGATTTTAGCTTCGGTTTTAAAATTCAGATTGCTGACCGCGGTATTTTTCAGATACAGCGTTTCCAGGGTTGGCGGCAGCAGGCCGAAGTCGTCATTTCCAAAATTTTTTCCATCCCAGTAAAGGCCTTTTATCTTCAATTTTTTGAGGGAATCGGTTTTAACTTCGCTATTAATAATCCAGAGATTATCCAGATCCATCTTGCCTAATTCCGCCAGATTCGCGATTTTGCAGTTGCTGAAAGCCAGATTCAGCACCGGCAAAGCGCACAACGGCGATACATTCTGCAATTTTTCCCCGATCAACTCAATCCCGGCAACCGGCGCAGTCTTATTCCTCAGCGAAATAATATTCCTGCGGTCGTCTTTCTGTTCGAAAAATTCAACATTCTCACCGGCATTCCATCCGGGATTAAGCCGCTCCAGTTCCGAGGCGACAACCGACCATTTTTCAGCGAAAGCCTTGTTCTGCTCATCAATAGAAATGTCCTGTGCTGAAAGCATCACCGCCGCGCTGCCGGCCAGCCCGGCCAATAATCCGATTAATAATTTAATTTTTAACCTCATAGTTTACTTTTCAACCGGCAGAATAATGCCGCGCATAATGATGTTCTGGCAGAAAGTGAAAATAATAAATGTCGGAACCGCCGCAATAATCAGGGAGGATAAAATGATGCCGGTGCAACTGGTGTTCTGAAGCTGATAAAGCCACGGCATCAGCGTCCACATATTCTGGTCCTGGCAGACCAGCATCGCCATCATGAAATTAGAGTACGCGGCCAGGAACGCGTTCAGCGCAATAACCGCCAGGATGGGCTTGGACAGACTCATCGTGATCTGGAAAAACATCCGGATTTCACCGGCGCCGTCAATTTCCGCGCTTTCATAAATATCCTGCGGCAACGAGTCAAAGAAGCCTTTGAGCAGGAAAATGGAATAACCATTGGCCATGGCCGGCAGAATCAGCGCGGCAAAAGTATTGAGCAGTTCCAGTTCGCGGAGCAGCAGGAAGTTTGGAATCTGCGTCACCATCGGCGGAAAGGCCATGGTCAGCATCAGGAACAACAGCACTTTATGCCTGGAAGGCGGCCGGTAACGGCTGAGCGCGTATGCCGCAAGGGGGTTCACAATGAGCGAGCAGAGAATGGCAATGCCGCAGTAAATAAAAGTATTCAAAATGCCGCGGCCGTGAAGCAGAATGTAATCCGCGACGGTGACAAAGTTGCGCTTGATGAATTCCCAGGTCAGCGCGGTACGGTCTTTCATCAGATAGTAGCAATGATATTCCCGCTGCGGCGGAACAATATCCAGCCAATCCTGGAATGACGTGCCGAATTCTTTGTTGACCGCGTGAAGCATGCCGAATTTAAACTTAAGGTGATCGCGGAAATCAAATTCCGCGCTGTTGATATAAGTCATTTCCAGCGGCAACTGGTACAGCCGGTTCGTCAACGGATTATACCATCCCTGAATAAACGAAGCCCAGTCGGAAAGCCTGGAGCCGAAAAACGGCACGTCCTCAACCAGCGGAATCTCGGAATGCGACTTGTAATTCGACCCGTAAAGCCGGTTCAATTCCGCGATATCCGGATATTTTGACTGGAGATATTCCTGATAAATGGGCAGCGCCCGGTTGTCGGCGCCAATCCAGAAAAGATTGAGAACGTTTCTGACATAATCAGCCCAGTCCGCGCGTTCCTGATCGGTATAATTTTTGTCCACCGGATAAGTGCGCGGAAATTTGATCTGGTCCCAGGACGAATAGCTGGTCGCATGGGCCTGATTATAGACTCCAAGGTTTCTGGTATAATGGGACATCAGATAAATCGTCTTGTAAAACCCTTCCGGGCTGTAGTAAAAACGATATTCAAAAGGCTGTTCCGCGCAAAATTCATAGAAGCGTTTATTGAATTTGGACATGGCATCCGGCATGCAGCGCCGTTCCAGATAAGGCTGCGTGCTGAAATGAAAAGCGCTCCAGGCGACAAAGTCAGTTCCGAGGTCCCGGTTCATCTGTTCAATATCGCCGGCGTACTTCTGGTAGATCCGGGATTTGAACTGGCGCATAAGCATGGGGTTGGTTCCTCCGGATACATACACCCCGGTATAACCGACGCCGTAATAATAAAACGGGTAATTTTTGCTTTTGATGAAATCGCCCCATTCATCGAGGAATTTATATCGTATTTTCACGGGGATTTGAATTTTCTCAAAATCGCCGGAGGCTTCGGAATAAGTGGATTGAAAATTCATGCTGCTTTCATTAAACAACGCTTCAATGCCTTTGCGGTAAAAGGCGTCTTTATCAGTGATAAAAGACGGAATAACAGCGCTTTCCCTGATATCCACGCCGCTCTTGGAAGTGCCGCTCAGCATCAGCCAGAAAGGATAAATCATAAACACCGAGCCGAACAGCAGAAAGCAATAGATGGCGCCAAACAGCAGCCTGACCTTAAAAGATCTGCGTCCGATTTCAGAAATCATGCCCATTTGCTAATCCTTGATATAATCTCCACTATTTTCCCGTTGCTTTAAATTCGACTTTGGACAGGATGCGGAGTTGATTGACTGTAAACCCGATCAGGATGAAACCCAGCATCCAGGCCATCGCCGCGGCGGGGCCGAACTTAAGATAAGTAAATGCCGTAAACCAGATATGCAGCGCCGCGGTTTCAGTATTCGCGCCCCCGCCGGTCATCGCCAGAATATTATCGGCGGAGCTGTACCAGGAACCGATGAACGCTCCGACAAAATTGATGATAATCAAAACTTTCAGCATCGGGAAAACCACGAAAATCAATTTATCAATAAATGTCGCGCCGTCAATATCGGCAGCTTCAAAGTAATCATCCGGAATTCCTTTCATCGCCGCCAGATAAATCAGGCAGCCCGGCCCCATGCCGGCCCACAACATCGGCAGAATGCACGCAACCATCGCGGTATCCGGATCGGACAGCCAGCGGTAAGGCTCCGGCGTATACTCAAATAACCGCGGCACGCATTGTTTGATTGTCGCCAGCCATGTCTCGCCGCCATGCATCATAATCGGCTGGGCCATTCCGGCAAAGGTCACGAAAAGCAAACCGCCGGCAATGATAAAAAGCAGCATCGGCCGCCACATTCCGTAAAACCGGAGACGGTTCGCGAATGCCAGACAGATCAGCAGAACAACAAGGCCGGCCAGAATAAACCCCCAGGCTGGAATGTTCAACACGATCCGGTTCAGCATTCCGGCTTCGGAAGCTTCGTAGAACTGCTTCCACAAAACCATTGAAACCAGTCCGGTAATGACTGCCGGCAGATAAAAAACAATCCGGAAAAACATTTTCCCTCTTGGCACTTCCTCCAGCAAAATCGCCAGAATGACCGGCGGCAGAAAAGTCATTGCCAGAACCAGAAAACTGTAACGCAGCGCATTATACAACGACATCCACCAGCGGTTGTCCACCAGCATATCGCCAAAGTTGTCAACTCCGACACAAATGGAATCGCCAAGCAGTTTATAGTCAAAAAATGCCATATATGCCCCGCGCACCATCGGCACGTAATGCCATAGCATTATCGTCAGCACTGCCGGAATCAACAGGATATACGCCCAGCGATATCTGCGGAATTGCCAGTTCCCCTTAACTGAGAATTCGTCCTTCGGAGAAAATGCTTTGAAAATCTTTTTGAACACGAAACCGAAAGCAATCGCAATACCGGCCAGCACCACACATGCCAGAATACGACGGATGAACCGGTCTTTTTCAGAAACATTGCCGATCATGATCTCATTGGCTTTCGCGCAGGCATCATTAAGAATCGCTTTCAATTCCGCAGTTCTTTCGGGAGATCCAGCCTCAGACAGTTCATCCGACAATTCCTGCTGTTCCGCCTCATGCAGCGGAATAGACATCTGTTCATACGCGAAAATACTGTTTTTACCATACGCTTCAGGCTTCCCGGTCTCGATGGCGACTTCAAATGTGCGCGCCCATCCTTTCGGCGCCAGCCGGATAATGTCATTGTACCCGAACATTTTCAGATATTTCGGACTGACGAAACGGCCATACCCGCCTTCGACCATCACGCGAGTCTTAATCTCCATAGCCTTATTGCTGTCCCAGTAAAGCATGTATTCCCAGGCGGCATCCCTGACTGCGGGCTGCTTGATATCCGAGAAAAGACCGAACATCCGGCTGTTAAGTTCCGCGCCGCGATGCCCGTCCGGGCCTTTCGGCACCGGGGCCATTCCGGTGGTTTCCGGATTGATTGTTGAAAGCAGCTTCTCGTCCACATATTCGAATCTCATGGCAATTTCTCCGCGCATCCATTTTGCGCCGGAATCGCGGGCGTCTTTATAGGCATAGCCGCGCCGGATTTTGCCAGCCTGGTCAAGCCACTTTTCCGCGCTCAATCTGGTATAGAAGTCCAGCGCTTTCACCGCGGCGTCAGAACCAAACGTGCATTTCCAGCGGTCAGACGCCGGATCATACTCCATGACCTCGCCGCCGGCAGACCAGAGAAACGTACACCAGTTCCATGATTCATCCTTGCCGCGCGTCAGTCCGACGCCATAGATGCCTTTTGCCGGGTCAGTCATCTTCTTGCAGGTATTATAAAAATCTTCCCACGTCCAGTTTTCATCAGGATACGGAATCCCGCGCTCATCAAACAAGTCTTTGCGGAATACCAGCACTTTCCCCAGCGCGCCGTCAAACGGCAGCGCCCAGATATGTCTTTTCCCATCCGGGCCTTTACGGTCAATCACCGGCCATATCTTGCTGTTGATCCGGGAATTGATTTCCTCTTTGGACAGGGTCCGGTAATATTCGTCCAGCGGATAGAGAAAGTCATTGCGGATGTAATTATCCGATTTTTGAAAATTTATATAGAGGATGTCCGGCGCCATGCCGCCGGCAATCGCCAGCAGATCGGTTCCCACCCCTTCCATCACAATCCCGGAAAATTTGTCCATTTGAACTTCAACTTTGTCCCAGTCGAAATCCCCGTATTTCTGCGGGTCTGATTTATAGACGGATCGGTATTTTTGGGCAAATATCCTGGGGAAATCTTTAACAAATGCTTTGACCGCCTCCACTTGAGCGCGCTGGGCCGTATCCGGGTTATTGGGATCGGGCAGATAGGCGGCTTTCACATGAATGATTGTCTTGCCGTCCCGCTGCTCGATAAACCCGGCCCGCAAAGGCAAAGACAACAGCAGCAGCGCTGTCAGCAGCAGACAGAAAGTTTTAAAAAAACGCCAATCCCTCATCTAAACTCCCGCATTGTTATGTTTTCCCGATAACCTTAATCCGCTGGAATGAAAATATAGCGTCATTATTGCAAAATGCCACAATATTAACGGCAAGACTGGACGGAAACGGACATGACGCTCAGCCGGAGATTAAAAACATCGTAAATATCCTGATTATTCAATGAGTTAAAATGGTGGAGCTGAGGGGATTCGAACCCCTGGCCTGTACGTTGCGAACGTACCGCTCTAGCCAACTGAGCTACAGCCCCGGATCAAAACTCAAAAATAACTCTGCGATATTGTCAAGTCTATACAAATACTTATTTTCGATAAAAAATCAAGAGTAATTTTGAAAAATCATCGCCGGAAAATTAGATTAAGGAGCTGTTAAGAAATAAACTTGACAAGTTTCGCGAAATATCCCGAAGTGATTTTGGGAATTGCCGGTGAGGAGCATACCTGAAGGTATGTAACGAACCGGCAAACCCGAAGGCATTCGGGAGAATCGCGAAGAGGTAAAGGTTATTTCTGGACGGCTCCTAAACTTACTGATTATGGTAATTCAGGAAAACTTCGTTTAGTTTTCCGAAAAATGACAAAGTAATCAGCCGGCAATATCTGATACACAGGGGATTTTGATGGCCGAAAAAATAAATAAAACAGCGATTACCTCAGATTTCGAAGAGCCGGAAAATGACGGAGAGGCTTCAGAACTTTTTGAACCAACAGCTTCGGAGGCCAGGGATTCAGAAGAAGTTTCCCGAGAAACTTCCGATTCACTGCGGATTTATCTGCGGCAGATCGGTAATATTCCGATGCTTCCCACCGAGAAACAGTTGGAAGTTTCCGAAAAAATCGAAGAAGCTATCACGAAATACCGCGCCAAGCTGTACCTGCTGGGATTCGTGCTTACCGAACACGCCAGAATCATCGCGGATTTCGATTCGGAAAACACCGATGACCACTTTCTGCCGTCAGCGCTCAGGAAAAATGACGTCAAACACTATAAAAATTTCCTGCTCGCCGTGCAGGAATGGAATAAGGAGATACTGGAACACATTGTCAAGCTGAAACATGCTTTCGACAAACACTCTCCCAAAATCGCCGCGCTGCGCGAAAAATCGGTTGAACTGCTGATGCGTTATCCGGTTGTCTACGATCATCTGGCAGAGTGGAATCAGGTGGTAATGGAATACATCATACTGGCCAACCCGGCAATAGAAAATCCGTCAAAAGCCGCTGAATCCGATATCCCGCAGGATAAACGGAAATTTCTGGAAGAAAAATTTATGATGACGCTGCCGGAATTTTTTGTCCTTCTGAAAGATTTGGACAAAGCCAGGGATGATATCGAAAAAGCCCGGCAGATCATGCTTGAAGGTAATTTGCGGCTGGCAATCAGCATCGCCCAGCGTTACCGCAACAAAGGGCTGCCGTTCAATGACCTGATCCAGGAGGGCAATCTGGGATTAATGCGGGCTCTCGACAAATTCGATTTCCGCCTGGGACACAAGTTCAGCACTTATGCCACCTGGTGGATAAAACAGACCATCAGCCGCGCCATTGCCGAACAGTCAAGAGTCATCCGGATTCCGGTGCATATGATCAACACGATCAATACGATGAATAATTCCGAGCAGCGGTTCATTCAGGAACACGGCCGCGAACCCTCGGTTGACGAACTGGCCGCGCTCCTGGAAATCCCGACCTCCCGCATCAGCGCCATTCAAAAAATGGCCAGGCAGCCGATTTCTCTCCAGGCGCCCATCGGCGACTCGGAAACCGGCTCCGTGCTGGAAGACATCCTGTCGGACATTGACTCCGACGATCCGGTGCAGTTGGTGGCGCGCAAAGTCGTGCGTGAAAAGCTGCACGAAGTGCTCGGCACCCTGCCGGAACGCGAACAACTGATCATCATCATGCGTTTCGGGCTGATGGGTTATCAGCCGCTGACTCTCATTGAGGTCAGCAAGCATTTCGATCTCACCCGGGAAAGAATACGTCAGTTGGAAATAAAAATCCTGGAAAAACTGCGTTCGCCATGCCGGCTTAAATATTTTGACGGCTACTTCCATACGAAATGAGCGATAAACAACAAGAGGGGAAACCGACGATGAACAGTAAACTGGATTTTATTTTCAACCGGAGAAGCGTCCGCAAATTTACCGCCAAAGCCGTTTCGGAAGAGAATATCACGGAACTGCTTGAAGCCGCGATGGCGGCGCCGTCCGCCTGCGCCAAAGACCCCTGGCGCTTCATTGTCGTCAGGAACCGGGAAAATCTGCGGCAGATCGCGGAATTCCTGCCGAACGGGAAATTCCTGGCGGAATCTCCTGTCGGGATCATCGTTTGCGGCGACATCAGCGCCGCCCATGCCGAAAGCGAATCATATATGCTGCAGGATTGCAGCGCGGCGATTGAAAATATTCTGCTGGCGGCCTCGGCGCTCGGCTTGGGAACCTGCTGGCTGGGAGTGCATCCCAGGGAGGACCGGATCGCCGGAATTGTCAAATTCTTTGAACTGCCGGACAACATCGTTCCCATTTCAGTGATTGCGGCCGGACATCCGGAAAAAATGCCGGAAAAGCACACCCGTTTTATGTCTAACAATGTACATTGGGAAAAATGGTAATATGGTAAAACTTGAGATTCAGGGTATCAGTAAATCTTATACCCCCGGCCTGCCGGTGCTCAAACCGATTGACCTGACAATCACGCCCGGCGAATTTTTCTTTCTGCTGGGCCCCAGCGGCTGCGGCAAATCCACGCTGCTCCGCATCATTGCCGGGTTCATCAAACCGGACAGCGGCTCAATCCTGTTCGATTCGCTGGATGTAACCGCGCTGCCGCCGGAAAAACGCGATGCCGCCATGGTCTTCCAGAATTATGCGCTGTGGCCGCACATGACCGTGTTTGAAAATGTGGCGTTCGGACTGGAAACCAGAGACATCCGCGGCGAAATAAAGAAAAACCGGGTCATGACCGCGCTGGAAACGGTCAGACTGGCAGACCTCGCCGACCGCAAACCCGCCTCCCTGTCCGGCGGACAGCAGCAGCGCGTGGCGCTGGCCAGGGCAATCGCCGTCAAACCCAAAATGCTGCTGCTCGATGAACCGTTGTCCAACCTCGACGCCAAACTCCGCGATTCAATGCGTTTTGAACTGTGGCGCATCTGCAAAGACAGCGGTCTTACCGCGGTTTATGTGACCCATGACCGGAAAGAGGCGTTGAGCATGGCCGACCGGATCGCCGTAATTCACAACGGGCAAATTGAACAGCTTGGCCTGCCGGAAGATCTTTACCGTTCTCCGAACAGCCGTTTTTCAGCGGAATTCCTGGGCAATGCCAACTTCTTCCCCGCCACCGTAAAAACCATGGAAAAAGATTTTTGCACCATAGAAACGCCTTTCGCCGTGTTGAAAGCGATAAAACCGGCAATGCCGGTCCAGCCCGGTTTGAAGTGCACGGTCATGATCCGTCCGGAATTCCTGACATTCAGCGCGGTTCCGAATGGAGAAAATATTTTTGAAGCCGAGCTGCATACCGGCGCGTTTTTGGGAGAAGTCAGCCTGTGGAATGTCATTGCAAACGACCTGTTCCTGACGCTCTGCGAACTGCGTCCGGGCAACCGCAAAAAAGGCAGTTTTGTCAAAATCGCGGTGGCTCCGGAAAACATCGTTCTGCTGCCGGAGGCATAATTCATGTATCGTCAACTGGCAATGGCATTTTTACCGCTGGCGGCGCTGATCGCCATTCCGCTGCTGCTCCAGCCGAAGGCGGAAGACAGAACTCATGCCGCCGCCGATGCCGCCAAAGTAGTGATTATCACGCCGCATTCCGAATCCCTGCGTTACGAATTCAGCCGGGGCTTCCGGAAATATTACCATGACAAGTACGGCAAAGAAGTCAGCATCGAATGGAGAACGCCGGGCGGAACTTCAGACATTGTAAAGTATATTGACGACCGTTACGAAGCGGCCTTTCGCGCCGTCTGGCAGGATGACCCGGCAAACGGTCCGTGGACCGCCGCCACGGCGGCTAATTTTGACAACCCGAAGGCCGTCGCCGGCAGCGGCATGACGGAGGAAGCGCTGAAATCCCGCAAAAAATTCCTTGACTCCGATACCGGCATCGGGATTGACCTGTTCTTCGGCGGCGGCCAGTACGACCACCAGCGGCAGGCGGCCAAAGGCTATTCCGTTGACGCCGGCATTCAGCATAAACATCCCGAATGGTTCAATGATAACGTCATTCCTTACAGTTTCAGCGGTGAAACCTTCTATGACAAACAGGGCAGATATTACGGCGTCTGCCTGGCCGCTTTCGGCATTTGCTGGAATAACCGCCGCATGGCGGAAATGGCGGACAAAAACCCGCCGGTCAAATGGGCGGACCTGGGCGAACCCCGTTTCTTCCAGAAGATCGCCGTTGCCGACCCGACCAAATCCGGTTCCGTCAATAAGTGCTTTGAAATGCTGATCCAGCAGCAGATGGGCGAGGCTTTCCGCAAAGACCCTGAACACGGCCTCGCGACCGGCTGGGCAAACGGCATTAATCTGATTAAGCGGATCACCGCCAATACCCGTTACGTGACCGATTCCGCCAGTAAAGTGGCGCATGACGTCGCCGGCGGGAATGCCGCCGCGGGCATCTGCATTGATTTCTACGGCAGAAGCGAGGCGGAATGGGCCGCGGTGCAAGGCGGCGGAATTGAACGGATGACTTTCATGACGCCGGAAAACGGCACATCGGTATCCGCCGATCCCATCCAACTGCTGCGGGGAGCGCCGAACCGGAAAATCGCCGCGGACTTTATTGAATTCGTGCTGTCAACCGACGGCCAGAAAATCTGGGATTTCCGCAAAAATACTCCGGGCGGACCGGAAAAATACGTTTTGCGCAGAATGCCGATCCGGAAAGATATGTATCAGCCGGAATTTACCAAATACATGGCCGACGCCAATGCCGATCCCTACCAGACCTGCAAAGGGTTCGAATACCATCAGGCCTGGACCGGACCTTATTTCGGGCTGATCCGGATTATCATCAAATGCGTTGCGCTGGACACATTGCCGGAAATGCAGACGGCCTGGCAGGCCATCATCCGCGCGGGCGGCCCGCAGGCGGTGCCGGAGGCCATGAAAGCTTTCAACGAACTGCCCTTTGATTACGCGGACATCGCGAAAGCCAAAGATGAATTGAATCCGGACAAACCCGGCAACTCAATTCGCAGCGTTCTCCGGACGCAGCGCCAGTGGAGCGAATTCTGCCGGAGCAAATACTTCAAAGCGGCGGAACTGGCGAGGGCCGGCAAATGAAAATATCCAGACTGCTGACCATTTTTGTGCTGACCGTCTTCTTCACCGTGTTTATGGTGCTGCCGCTTTACACCGTGGTCAGTCAGGGGCTTGACCCGGCGATCATCGGGGAAGCGCTGGCCTCGCCGGTTTATCAGAACGGACTGTTCAACGCGTTTAGAATCGCCGTCGTCACCACCTGCCTGGTGTTTCTGATTTCGCTGCCGCTGGCGATGCTGTACGACCGTTTCGAGTTTCCCGGCAAAACCCTGGTGAATATGCTGATGATGCTGCCGATGATTCTGCCGCCGTTCGTCGGGGCGCTCGGATTTCAACAGATCTTCGGCCATTACGGCGTGCTGAACAGCATCCTGCAATACTTCGCCATCGCGCCGGTTGACTGGCTGGGCGGCGAAGGCCGTTTCTATGCGGTCTGCCTGATTGAAGCGCTGCACTTGTACCCGATACTGTACCTGAATCTGGTCACGGCGCTGGCTAATGTTGATCCGTCGCTGGACGAAGCCGCCAGGAACCTCGGCGCGGGACGCCTCCGCCGGTTCTTCAAAATAACGCTGCCGCTGATCCGTCCGGGAATTTTCGCGGGCGGCAGCATTGTGCTGATCTGGAGTTTTACCGAACTCGGCACCCCGCTGATGCTCGGTTACAATACCGTGACCACGGTGCAGATTTTCAACGGCATCACCGAACTGGAAACCAATCCCCTGCCCTATGCGCTGGTGGTCATCATGCTGCTGCTTTCCGCCGGACTGTACAGTTTCAGCCGGCTGGCGCTGGGCAGCAGCGGCAGCGCCCAGATGATGAAAGGTTCCACCGGCACCGTCACCAGAACGCTCAAAGGCGGCCTGGCCTGGCTCTGTTCCGGCGTCTTCGCGCTGATTACTTTCTGCGCGGTGCTGCCGCACCTGGCGTTGACTTTCGGGGCGTTCGGGCTGGACTGGTATGGTTCGGTGCTGCCTCGCTCCTACACCACGATGCATTTCCAGAATGCGCTGTCGCATGAAATCGTCATCCCGTCCATCATCAACAGCCTGAAATATTCGTCGCTGGCCATGCTGGTCTGCATCGCGCTCGGACTGCCGGCCGCGCTGCTGGTTGTCCGCTGGCGGCCCAAAGGCTGGCAGTTGTTTGACGTCATGATTATGATGCCGCTGGCGGTGCCGGGCATTATTCTGGCGTTCGGCTACCTCAGCATGTGCGCCAAAAATCCGTGGCTCAACCAGATTTTCGACCCTGTCGCCAATCCCACGCTGCTGCTGGCCGCCGCCTATGCCATGCGCAGGCTGCCGTATGTCGTCCGGGCCGTCGCTTCCGGGCTCGAACAGACCCCGGAAACGCTGGAGGAAGCGGCGCGGAACCTGGGAGCCGGTTCCTGGATGACGCTGCGCCGGATAGTTGTCCCGCTGATCGGAGCCAATCTGGTGGTCGGCGCCCTGTTCGCCTTCAGCTTCTCGATGCTGGAAGTTTCCGACTCCCTGATCCTGGCGCAGAAGAGCGTGTTCTATCCGATCACGAAAGCCATTTTCGAACTGTCGCAGATTCTAGGCGAAGGCTCCTACATCGCCTGTGCCTTCGGTCTCTGGGCAATGGCGTTCCTGGCCTGCACCCTGCTGGCCGCCTCGATTCTGCTGGGCAAAAAACTAGGCTCGCTATTCAAATTCTGATATGCCGACTATCATCTGAATGTATAGGAATTTGTATTTTAACAGGGATAGACAGGATAGACAGGATAGACAGGATAAGAAAAACCGTTTCACCATGAAGAACATGAAGAAATTGAAGCTTAAAAATAATATTGCCATCCGTTGTGCGGACCTTCATGCTCTTCATGGTGAAACATATTTGTCGTTTTCGTGCTTCTATCCGTCATAATTTTGTTTTTTTAGAAAGATTTTCATGCAGTCGCTTTCATAAGTTTCTAAATCTCAACGTTTAAAATGTTCAGCAATGCAGCGGAGAATTTTCGTCATTTTATCCGTCAAATAAAAGTTCAGGAGGAGGGATGCAAGGGGGAAACCGGAACTGTCCGGGTTTCCCCTGCAAACAAATAATTGTTTCCAACTACTCGCCACCGGCGGCTCGCCGGGCGTGATCCAACGGCGAGGCGTTGGTCGCCAAAGGCGAAATGCATAAAGCCGCTGCGGAGAGC
>CAIKZE010000171.1 GCA_903831825.1 uncultured Lentisphaeria bacterium
TACCATCGCCGCGCGCATTTTTCAAGTGCCGCAATTCGTTTGATATGAAGATTTTTAACAGTGATTAATGATGGGCGATAGAACAGATATCAGAGATATGTAGCCCATTAAAAGTGATTTTATTTACGGCTCGATCCTTAGACATGAAACACTATAATAATGAATACGCCAACCCAACGGTGAACGATTCAATATTCATTTGTTACACGGACTACGCTATAATCGACAATAAATATCTTAATTACGGTGGATACAGAGGAAGTTATGGTCCTAACAATAATATTATCGTACAAAGCACGGCGGGAAATCCCATAAAGAACTACAAAATGACAAAAATCAAGACTCCCTCCAATACGCTCGTTCTTGGAGAATCCGCGGTCAACAGGGATCCTTACGCCAGCAGGAGTTCACAAGATCTGAACATTAACACCGCCGCTGATTTCAGTTATACGCAAAGATGGAAACATGATAGAATACAGAATCTACTTTTTGCCGATCTGCATTGCGCCGGAATACTCTATACAGACTGTACAAAAATAACGATTCTCCCGTAAAAAGATTTGGCGACAAAGCATGGCGCGGAACAAATGCCGCGAAGGCGATAAGTGAGTTATCAGATGAGAGAGACAATTATAATTATAACTATGGCACTGGCGGCTTGTATGAACGTATATGCCACGGATGCCGAGTATCGTCTGACCCCGGAAACTTATCTTCTGATGCATTTCAATAATGATCTTTCAATGACCGGGCAGAATGAGAAAGCTTCAGCCACGCTGTTCGGAGACGCTAAACTTATCAATGATGGCTGGAAAGGCGGCGGTCTGGATGTTGCCGGCGGCGGCGTTACAGTTCAGACAGCCCGTCCGTTCGTATCGCAGTACGGACATATGACTCTTGAGGCAAGGGTTTTTTTGAAAGAATATCCCAGGGATCAAGCTTTCATTATAGATAAGGTTTTCCAATGTAAAAATCCTGTTGTTAATAATGAGAAGCCTGAAAACGGAGCTGTTGGAGTTTCCATGTTTATTGATGCCAACGGACGGATCGGAAACGAGATCACCTCGTTGTATTACGGCCCCGGAAGGAAACATACTTTCTGGAGTCCGCCGGGATTCAAGTTTCCGCTTGGCAGATGGGTACATGTCGCGGTTGTGAACGCCGGCTGGCCGATAGGTAAATACAAGATTTATGTTGACGGTAAGCCGGCGCTTGAAATAGCGCATGAATATATACATCGCATTTTCTACAGTGGTGAGAAAGAAACTGCAAACGGCAAAATAATAATCGGCAACAACAGCCAGCATACCGGCGCGTTTACCGGGATGATAGATGAGGTAAGGATTTTAAGCGCCAATATTGATATACAGGAGCCCTCTGATTTATCATGGACTGATCCCGAATCAAAACGACCTCTGACTCGCGGTTCTCCATCATTTCAGGAGGGAACAGTTCCGTATGTTTATATTTCGCTGGACAGGCCTGATTCTTTGGAAACAGCGCAACCGGAGCGTTTTAGCGCGATTGTGAAAAACGGGCAGTATGTTCCCGGCATCCGCGGCAAGGCTTTGTCAGGCGGTACTTTAACGCTAAAAGGTAAAAATATTGTTTCAGGGAAGGAAGGAAGTTTCGAGTTCTGGATGATGCCGGAAAACTGGAACAACAAGATGGCTCAGAACCTCCATTTTGTCAATTTCGGCGGAGCTCCTCCTATGACCATGTACGTGTTCAACAGCGTTAACGAGTTGCGCCCGATCTCGCTATATTTCAGCAATGACGAAAAGCAGAATACATTCATCAGCTTCAGCGAATTTATTAGAGAAGGAAACTGGTATCATATTGTCGTCACATGGAAGGAGAACAAATACCGGATTTATCTTAACGGAGTTAAGGTGGTGGAACAGGTCTTAAAAAAATGCGATAAACTGATGAACAGTTCCCGTGATGAAATTTCTTTTCCCGGAGTATGCGGGGAATGGAAAACCAGGTTTGACGAAATTTACGTATACGGCCGGCAACTGGCTCCGGATGAAGTATGGAACGCTTTTGCGCGCTATCGCGATCCATCTAAACTCAGGATTGCTCTGCCGTACCTTGTGACATTCAAAAATTATCCTTCCGATGATATGGTGGGGGCGGAAGTTGATTTTCTTAATGGGCGGCGTCCCGCGAAAATGAGCCTGGCGCTTCTTCAGAAAAAAGACCAGCTATCAGCATCAGGCAATACTGAAATTGTTCGCGAAACAATTGATGTGCCGCCGGAATGTCCAGGCGGCGCCAACATCAACGTGTCATCGGAAAAAATACAGACGGGGGATTTTCAGTCATGTCTTGGATTTATTGATGAAAAGGGCGAAGTATTTCAGCAGATCGTAAGACCGCAGATAAAAAAAGTATATCCCTGGTTGCACAATAAGCTGGGAGCGCCAACCGCCGTGCCGGAGCCATGGTCGCCTCTCACGCTGGACGGCATCAAGGTAAAATGCCTTCTTTCAGAATATGACTTCAGCAAGGGATTGATACGGCAGGTTGTCACGGATAAAATGGAGACATTGTCTTCTCCCATTGTATTTGAGGCCTTGCTGCCGGGCGGCGCGGTAACACTCAATCAAACGGATGATACAAAAATAGAGTTAGCCGACAACAGGCTGGGAGCAAAAATTTTTCAGAAATTCAATGGAGGCGGAATCGAGATCGAGAGCATTGGCGAAATGGAGTTTGACGGTTTTATCAAGTACAGTTTTAATCTGCATGCGGCAAAAGGCAATGTCCTGCTTGACGGTTTGCGCCTGCGCATCCCGTTCAATTCATCTCAGGCCTTGGATTATTATGTTCTTGGAGAACATATGGACCATTTGGCAAATGCAGTGCCTGCGCAGGATGGTGTATTTTTCAATTCACTGGAGACTAAGCTGTTGAGACGTCATGAACTTACCGAGTATGGCGCAATGAAACGTTCTCCGCGCAATTCCGGCGATGGCAGTTTTCTTCCGTTCGCATGGGCGGGCAATACGCATCGCGGTCTTTGCTTTATGGCCGATGATGATCATGGTTGGATTAGAAGTGACTCGCGTCCCGCCATTCAGTTTTCCAAAGAGAAAAACCAGATATTTATGGATCTCAATCTGATTTCTAATCCAGCAACGCTGACTCGCGATGCCGGACGCGGAATTGTAATTTCTCTGATGGCCACCCCAAGCAAACGGCCGCCCAAAGGCTGGCGTCACTGGGCGACAGCTTCGTTTTTTAATAACACCGACGCCGGACGGGTCTTAGACGCGGATATGCTGTATGTGCCTTATCCAGTTGATTATAAAAAAAGCGCAGAATATATAAAGGGGGTGCGTAATGGCGGCCGCATTCCATTGCCATACTGCGACTTCTACGGTTCCGATACTCGCATCGAAAATGCGGAAGATTTCAGATGGGAATGGTGGCCGGCGCTCACTTCGGGAATATTTTCTAAATGCAGTGGAATTTATCCGAGCAATTATTGTTCCGGCTCTTTGACCGACTGGTATCTCTGGAACTTCAATCAATGGGTTGACCGTTGTAACGTCAACGGCCTGTACATTGATAACATCTATCCGTCGCCCATGTACAGTCCACTGACCGGACCGGGATATATTGATGACAAAGGACAGCCGCAAAAAGGCTATGAACTCTTTGCGATGCGCGAATACGTCAAACGGATTTATTGTCTGATGGCGTCCAAAGGCAAACCTCACCCGTACACCATGCTTCACATGACGCACTGCATGATCGGGCCAGTGTTATCATTTGCGGACATTGCGTACGAAGGCGAAGACTACTATATTAACGGAACTCGGACCGACAAGGTCTGCGGCGACGCCATCACTTTCTGGCCTAACAATATAGTGAGGATTATAGACTCGCCGCATGCCTGGGGTGCAGGCACGCGCTGGCTGTCTCATGTGCAAGGCGGAGAAGAAACCTGGAAACTGCCGCCCTCCCGTGACTACTACATTCGCGCCTGGTACACACAATTGCTTCTTCATGATGAAATCGGAGGGATCGACAAGGACAAAGGCGCAAGGGCCGCATTTGAGAATTTTCTTGAAAAAGATCAGGATGCAGGCTTTGTACTTTATCGTGACAATAAAGCCATACTGGCGAAACCGGCGGACGGTATTTATATAAGCTATTATACCCGTCCGGGGAAGGTTCTTGCGGTTATAGGCAATCAGGCACCGGAGGAACGGAAATTAAAGATTGCTGTTGATCTGCAATCCCTCAATTTGCCGGATGCAAAATTTTTCGATGGAGAAACTGGAAAAGCCATTGAAGGCACCTCTGAAGGACTGGATATCAAAGTACCAAAACACGACTACCGACTGTTACTGATAAAAAAGGAATTCAAATAATTGCAGAAACATCTGAATAGTACAGACGGTTATTCTCGAGGAATTTGCGGCAATCAAAGACTAAAGGAATCCGGGAAAAATTAAAAGGAAAATGTTATGATTATCAAAAAGAAACGTATAAATCTGCGGCTGTCGGCTATCTTTTGCCTGCTCATAGGAGCCTCATTGCCTGGTTATGGGGGCCAGGAGGAAAATTTGCAGGCGGAAGTTAAGGAATTGGAGTCAAACTTCAAGGATCAGCAAAAAAATACAGAGGCAGTCAGGGAAAAACTTGCCGATGCCAGACGTAAATTGGCCGAGAAAAAAAAGCAGGGCGAAATTGACATCAACAATACACAGTTTTTCATCCCGAGAATGAAAACAGCGCCGGTTATCGACGGCATTATCGACGAGAAGGAGTGGGCCGGCGCCGCGGAAATACCGCTGACTACCGGCATTTATGGAATGTTTGAACGGCCGGGTTCGATGTTCTTCGTCGGATGGGATCCGGAATATGTTTATTTTGCACAGCGTCTGCCGATGCGTGATGGCGAACTGCCTCTGCGTTTAAACCGGGAACCCAAGCATGACAATGTCTACTGCGGCGAAACCAGTTTGGAGATCTATGTGGATCGTAAAAGCCACGGTTCACATGGGTCAGGCTGCCGATGGCAGTTCATGGGGAATGCCGTCGGGAACCAGTATGAGCGCGAAGATCAGTATGAGATCGGTCAGAACTTCATCGGCTGGAACGGCAACTGGAAATATGCGCAGCGCCTGACCCCTGACGGCAAATTCTGGGAAGCCGAAATAGCGATTCCACGCAAGACCGTCTATCAGGAAAATCCTCTTAAAGACGGAGATGTATGGTGGATCGGCATGGCGACCAATCTTCATCGTCCATGGTGTTTCTGCGGATTCTACGGCTGGAAGATTCCGGCGACGTTCAAGGATACGGTCCCGGAAATCAGGATGCGGCATCCGGAACGCTCCCTGGGAACCAGGGGAATCGCTTTTGACATGTCCATTGACAATAATACCGGCAAGGAGTTCGATTGCGAACTGATTACCAGGATAATAAATCCCAGGGATAAAGATCCACAGAAAAAAATTCTTTTTGAAAAAGTGCGCCGGCTTTCTCTGGCTCCCGGTAAAAAAGAACTTCTGAATGTGAGTGATAAAGTCGGCGACAGCGTGAAAGATCAGGACCCCTGCCAGATGTCCGTGATAGTGAAACAAGGCAGCAAATCGCTTTACACCTGGAGTTATCCTGTGCGCTACAATCACGCGGAGAACAAGGAAGGACTCACATATACTCCTGATAAAAAATGTTTCCCCCTGTTTGCGTATTACAATCCTCTTTCCAATTATGTAAGAATCATCGTTGACAAATATGATTTAAAGAAATCAGGCGACGTGACGAAAGCTCGTTTTGTCATTAGTCCGGACGGAAAAGACGAAGTAATTGCACAGGGTGAAATTGACAAGTTCTGTTATGGCAATGGTGAGGCTAAAGCAGCGCTTCCCGCAGATATTGTTCCCGGGAAATATCTATGTATGGTGAAGTTACTGGATAAGGATGGAAATGTTCTGGCAAGCGAAAAAGACAGCTTTACAAGAAAAGACCACAAGCAGGAATTCCCCTGGCTTGATAATAAAATAGGAGAAGAAGATATTGTCCTGAAGCCCTTCGAAGGGTTGAAGACCGAAGGCGCTCAAATTAATGCCTGTAAAAAACAAATAACTCTTGACGGATGCGCTTTGCCTGCCAAAATCGAGGCGGTGGGAATAGAGCTTTTACGTGCCCCGGTCAAGTTTGAAGGACAGTCTGAAGGTCGAACCTTTGAAATCAAAGCTGTTGAGCATGGAGGATTTTTAGGAATCGGCGGAAGTATCGAGCCCGTATTAAAAGATGCTTCCGAAACCCATGCGGACTACTTTGGTTCAGGCACCGGCGGCCCGATTAAAATCAGCACGGATGCGCATTGGGAATATGACAGCACTTGCCGGGTAAAGATTAAGATTGAACCGCAAGGAGGGACAGCGAAACTGGACAGCTTGAAACTGGTTATTCCATTCACCTCGCAGGGGGCGACGCATTTTATGGCCAATGGTCTTAACATGCGCTTGTCCAACATTGCCGGTACTCTTCCCAAAGGTGACAAAAACGGCGTCGCCTGGCAATCCGCGGAGATGCCGTATCAGGAAATGACGACAGGCTCATTTGTTCCGATTATCTGGCTCGGAAATCTCAACAGCGGGATGACCTGGTTTGCGGATAATGACAAAGGCTGGTGGCCGAGCGACAAAAAACCGGCGGCTGAAATTGTCAGAAGACAGGATGGCGGGGTGGATTTGATCCTGAACATCGCTTCCGCGCCTGTGGAGTTTTCCACCCCCAGGGAAATTGTTTTCGGGTTTAATGTCAATCCGGTGCGGAAACCCACTCCTCACATTCCATCCAGCACGACCTTCGGCTTCCTGAAGGAAACCGGGCGGTGGGACCCGAAAAAAACACCGGCCAGATCGGTTTTTGCCCAGCGCTATCCTGAAAATCCTGAGCTCAACAAGAAGTATGCAGCTCTTGTTCACAAATACAATGGAATATATGCACCCTACACTGAAATGAGCTATGAAGATTTCTTCCCGGAAGACGGCCGGTATTTCAAGGAAGAATGGGATACTGGCGGAACTTCTTTTGGCGGAGTTTTCTTCGGGAAGTCCTCTAACGACGCATTGCTTTACATGACAAAAAAATGGATCGAAGATTGCGGTTTGGACGGATATTACTTTGACAATGTATTTAACCGGTTGAATTGGAACACACATTATGGCACAGCATATCAACTGCCCGATGGACGCATTCAACCGGGCTATAATTTATGGGGCATGCGAAGCCAAATTAAACGGATCAGGACGCTATTGCAGATTGAAGGCCGTGAGCCGTCGCGCATCTGCATTCACAATACGCGATTCCAGTTCGCGCCGATAATGGGCTTTGCCGATCTGGCAATGGGAGGGGAAATGCCGACTCCTTCCGGAGACAATCCCGGAACGGGGGATTTTATGGAGATGTATCCCCGTGATTTTATGGATGTCATGTACAATCAGCCGCTTTGGGGATACAAGCTCTCGCATCTCTATCATTTCAAGAATAACAGTTATCTCAATGACCTCGGAGAATATGACCGGGACAAGGCGATGAAAGTTCACCGTTCAGCAATGGCGACCATGCTTGTGCATGGCGTGGAATTTTTCCAGGGAATCGACAACAAGTCATTTCTGATGGGCAAATTCCAGGTTTTGAACAAACTTCCCGGCGGAAATTTGGAGTTCATTCCAAGCTGGCAGGCCGGCGGCCTGTTCAAATTGATGTCAGACAAGGATCTTGATGTCGCCATCTATAAGAAACAGGACGCTCTGCTGATCATTGTGGCGAACTATTCAAAAAATATCCAGACCGCGAGAGTATGGCTTGATTTCCCCAGGCTTATCCGTGCATCGGCTAAAGGTGAGCAGAGAGTTGTCTGGGATTTCGAAACTTTCGAATTCCCGACCGGAGTTATCGCTGAAAAAGGCATTCCGAAAGAGGAGCAGATGCCGCACATCGGAGATTTGCAATCCGGAGATAACATCCTGCATCAGGACAATATTCTTGAAGTTAAGGTGGAACCAAGAGACTTCAGGGCAATCCTGATCATGAATTTGCCAGTTTGCGGTCGCGGCTCCAGTTTCTGAATACAACAAAATGTCAAAACACTAAATGTAAAGTTTTATGAGAAAGAAGTATACAATTATGAAACAACAGGGACTTATTCGAGGATTTCAGTGGGACCTTGCCCGTCAGATGGAGAATGTCGATTTTCTATTGAGCATGATTCCTAAGTATGCCGATTGGGGCTATAACGAGATATATCTCTATCTGGAGGATGCTTTTGACTATCCTTCTGTTCCAGGTATTGGACGCAAGGGGGCATTGACGCCGCAAGATATGGAAAAACTGACTCGTACTGCGGATGAGTACGGAATGAAGATTATTCCCGTTGTTCCGCTTATGGGACACGCCGCGTATTTGATGAAGACCCCCGGTCTTATGCAGCTTGCTGAAAAACATGACGATAGCGGCAATCCGCTGCAGTGCGGTCAGATTTGCCCTTTGCATGCGGAGACCCCAAAGTTGGCCGAAAAATTGTTGCGCGATGTTGCTCCCTATTGTACGGCTGGAATCGTGCATGTCGGCCTGGATGAATCGTTTGAAATCGGCACCTGTCCGAAATGTCGGGAAGAAGTAAAACGCATCGGACTGGCAGGACATTTTGTCAATCATATTTTACGCCTTCATGAAGTATGCGGCAACTTGGGACTGCGACTGGGGATGTGGGGAGATATGCTGTATTACATGCTGGATGCCATTCCGCTTCTGCCCAAGGACATTGTAGTGTATGACTGGTATTATTATCCATTCAAGAAATTGCCCAAGGTTGAACTTTACAATTTTGCCGAAGTGGATTTGACCGGACTTTTAGTTAATGCGGGAATTGATGTTTATGGATGCCCTAATAATAGTCCTTGCAGCAAGGAACCGATCACCCCATTTGTTGATCGTCTTAAAACTATAGTTTCCTGGTGGGATTACTGTCATGCCGGAAAGGCCAAAGGCATGCTTATTACCTCATGGTGTTCCTCCTGGACTTCTCCAGAATTAAATACATTGGTGGATGCTTCCGCCGCGAGTCTTTGGCTGAATCCTGGAGAGACTGATTTGCAAAAAATGCTGGAACATGGAGTGTGCCGCGCGTGGGGTAAACGCAATCCGGCAGTCGCCAATCTTGTTGGAATGGTCGAAAAATACCAATATGCCGGATACTACCGCTGGCAGACCTATGACAACTGGCGGGCTCTGGCAAACGGGGATTCAGTCACGCCGTTCCGACGCGAGGCAAAGCATTTTCTGAATCTTGTGCATCAAGCTGAGACTGTGAAGACATCAGTTCCGTTTGTAAACATTCTCAATGTTCGTTATTATATTGCACAGAAGGACCTGTTTCTAAGTGAAAATTCTGCCCGGATTTTCCGTGCGAGACAATACCTTGCGCAGAATAAATACACATTGGCGCTTGCATGTTTGCAGAAAATACAAACGGCGGCCGACGAACTTTTCATAACAGGCTGCAAGGCGCTCAAATCAACCGGATTGGTCTGGAAACGTTCACGTTCAACAACAGAAACGAATCCAACCGAACAAATGATTAAGTCAGATCAGGCTAAGCTGGCGGAGCTTGGATGCTTCGTGAAACAAGCAAGGAAAAATCCGGATACGCTTTGGCAGACTAATCCTTTGACTGGACAGTGGCAATTGCTCTTCCGGGTCAGGAATTTTGAACCGGCCTTGCAAGGTACGGTGGTTCAAATGCCTGATGAAAATGGAGTGTGGAAAAATATTCATTCTCTATGGGCGTTGGAATTCACCGCGGAAGCCGGTAACTCAAAGACTGATTTTAAACGTCATCACTCGGTAGCTATTGAATGGGATGGACTCAAGACGCTTGAATTGCGGTTGGGGGTTCGCGGTTTTGGCCGTCTGGAAATTTATGATTTGTGTCTGACAAATGGAGTACGGACGATCATTCCGCAGCAAGTTATTCACGGTGGCGGTACTATTGAAAATCTGAAAGGTCTGGTAAGGGAAGACGAACCTCATGCTGTTTTTAGTGATCCAGCTCCAACAGAGGGATTCCCTCCTATCGATTGGGGCGTCAATCAGTGTTGGACGGATCTTATTTTTACTGATAAGTAACAATAAGAATGTTAGAAAAGACAGAAAGTAATAAATAAAGCAATTTTATACAAATAATCTGGACCCAAACCAATAGCAATCTATTAAATGGAGCATATCCTGATGAATAAAAAACGTTGCGCGGTAGTCGGAATCGGACACCGGGCCCATTCGTGGATTTCGCAAATCGTAAAAACCTACCATGAACAGATGGAACTGGCGGCATTGTGCGATCCGGTTCTGGCCCGCTGTCATGACGCCAATGAATACTTTGGTGCGGCAGCGGTGTGCTATGACAACTATGACCGGATGCTGGCCGAGTCCACCCCGGATATTGTAATTGTCGTTTCCCCTGAACACGTCCATACAGAACAGATCGTCAAAGCTCTTGACGCCGGTTGTGAGGTTGCCACCGAGAAACCTCTCTGCATTAAAGCGGAAGAAGCTGTCCGCATACTTGATGCGGAGCGTCGGAGCGGGAAAAAGGTATTCATGGGTTTCAACTACCGGCATATTCCATTGTGCTCAAAAATCAAAGAAGTGATTCTTTCCGGTGCGATCGGTACGCCGGTATCAGCGGATCTGACCTGGTATCTGGATTACAAAGGACATGGAGCGTCATATTTCCGGCGTTGGCACCGGATCATGGCAAAATCCGGAGGGTTGCTGATTACCAAGGCCACGCACCATTTTGACCTGGCTAACTGGTGGCTGGGTGATCGTCCGGAGAGTGTTTTCGCCCGCTGCTCACTTAACTTTTTCGGCAAAGGTAAGGGGAAATTCCAGGGAACGCGTTGCCGTGACTGCGCCCATAAGTCCGAATGTGAATTCTTCTACGATATCAAGGACAGCGAACGCAAGTCCGCTGAACTTGGCTACCAAGTCAATACTGTCCGGGACTACGAAGGTGATGGCTGCGTTTTTTCAGATGAGATCGATATCTACGATACGATGGCGGTAATGGTTCAATATAAGAATGGCGCTGTACTGAATTACTCGCTTAACGCATCTGTTCCGTTTGAGGGTTGGAATCTAGCCATCAACGGTACTAAGGGGCGTCTTGAGTCAAAAATTACTGACAACAAGCCGAGCCCCGGCTGGCAGGAGAAATATCAGATTGCCGGGCCGACAGGGAATGTATTAAAGGGGAAAGGGTTTCGTATTACTGACTGGCCGGCTGACTACAGTATCCATGTGATGCCGCACGACGGCGACGATTACCAGATCAAGTTACCCAACATCGCCGATGGTCATGGCGGCGGCGACTTCAAAATCTTCGATGCCATATTCAATGGCACTCTTAAGGATGGCGATCCGCTCGGCATTTACGCTTCCGCCATTGACGGAGTATCCAGCATGATCGTCGGGGCCGCCGCCAATCAATCGGCTGCGTCTGGTCAACCGGTAGCGATAAAAGAGCTGCTTGGCATATGGGGATAAAATGAAAAAATGGAAGCAGATTAAGTATTTGAGCAGCGGGGATCACACCGAACAACCTGCAATGGCGTATTGGGCTGCCGGAAATCAAGCGCAGCCGCTATTGATAGCGCTTCACACCTGGAGCGGCGATTTTCAACAGAATTGTGATGCTTACGGTGATTGGTGTGTAGAAAATAATTGGAATTTTGTATTTCCGAATTTTCGCGGGCCTAATTGGACCCCTGCCGGTTGCGGATCAGAGTTGATGGTAGCAGATATTGTCAGCGCAGTTAACTATGCTAAGAAATTAGCACAGGTTGATGATACGCGTATTTATTTAATCGGCGGTTCAGGAGGTGGACATGCCGCATTACTCTTAGCCGGGCGTCATCCTGAAATTTGGGCTGCGGTTTCCGCATGGTGTCCGATTTCGGATATTCTGCGCTGGTATCAAGAAACTGGCGGAACACAATATGCCGGCCATATTGAAAAGGCTGTCGGCGGCAACCCTGACCTCAATCAGCTTGCGGCGAGTGAATGCGTGAAGCGTTCTCCGCTAACTTATTTAGGTCAAGCCAAAGGTTTGATTGTTGACATCAATACCGGTATTCACGACGGACATACCGGAAGCGTCCCGGTAATTCATAGTTTTTTAGCATTCAATAAATTGGCGGCAAAGGAAGATCAAATTTCACATGCCGACATTGAATATATGGTAAAAAATCAGGCAATTCCATCAAGCCTGGGCATCGCCGTTGAAGATAAAAGTTATGGAGAATACGTTGTTCTTTTTCGCAGAATATCGGACAAAGTGAGATTGACTGTTTTCAACGGAGGTCATGATATCCTGGCAAAAACAGGATTGTGTTTACTTGCACAACAGCGTCATGGACAACTTCCGATATGGAATATGTCGCTAAATCGTGATGATGTTATAATGAACAACTTATTTGAATGATTCAGATGTTACAAAATATCACGCATCCACGCCGGATTCTCCATCCAGATACCATTTATTGTCTTTTTGCCAAACTTTGATATAATTATTTTCGCAGATTTTCCTTAAATCGCCGGTCATTTTATTTTCTCCCGTGATTTAATATTTTTACTTCTTTTTGGTGTGGTGCGGGAAGAGGAGAATACGGAAACCAATCAGGCCGGAAATGACAAACCCGATGATTCCTATAACCGGAACGTTCTTATAGTGCGGGGGGATCTTGGACAGGACAATCAGCGAGGAACCGATAATTAGCGAAGCCAGAACTATGGAATAGGCGATATGGTCGCTGATTCTTTCCAGAGTGCGCAGCAAAGGTTCGAGCCCCATGTGCTCGAACTCGATTTTCAGGTTGCCCTTCCTGGTTTTTTCGAGGATGTTCTCGATGCTCAGGGGAATATCGCCGAGGGCGCGGAACATGTCTTCAATCGGATCAATCATTTTTGCCATCAGCCGCATCGGGTTCAAGTGCCTCATGCGGATTTTGCGGACGAACGGTTTGAGATGGGCGATTATTTCCAGGTCGGGGTCCAGGTCACGGGCGATGGTTTCAATCGTGATTAACGCCTTCAGCATAATATAGAGGTTCGGCTTGAGCCGCAGGCCATTTACCGTGAGCGTTTTCATCAATTGTTCCAGGATGCGCGCCAACTGGATTTCCCGCATCGGGCGATAAATGTTCTGGTCAATGATGTCGCAGATATCGCGCTGCAGCGAATCGTGATCGGGCTCGTTTTCGTAATAGACGAATTTGAGCACCCCCTGAATAATTCTGTCCTCTTCGGCTTTCAGGATATTGTTGAGCAGGCGCGCGAAATCATGGCGTTCCTGGGAGGAAACACTGCCCATCATACCGAAATCCAGGAAACAAATCCTGTTGTCGGGCATGATAAAAATATTGCCGGGATGCGGATCGGCATGGAAAAAGCCGTGAATGAAAATCTGTTCCATTACGGCATCGGTGCCGCGGGCGGCAATCAGCTTCAAATCGTATTGCTCCGGGCATGGGCTGCTGCTGAGTTCGGAGATCTTCACGCCGTTGGCAAACTCCAGCGTCAGCACTTTTTCGGAGGAAAGTTCCGGAAAGATCCGAGGCACGCAAATATTCGGATTTGACTCGAAATTCATTGCAAAACGGCGGGCGCTGGAGGCTTCGATCGTGTAATCAATTTCTTTTTCAATCGAGCGGGCAAATTCTTCGACAATCGCGGTCGGGCGCTGAAGCGCCATTTCCTCAAGGTTGTTTTCCATCAGCACGGCCAGATGGTTCATGATTTCCAGGTCGGTTTCAATGATCTCCCGGATGCCCGGACGCTGCACTTTCACGACCACTTCTTCGCCGTCCAGAGTAACCGCGCGGTGAACTTGTCCGATTGACGCCGCCGCCGTCGGTTCGCGTTCGAAACTCATGAACAGTTTGTCCGGCGTTTTGCCGAGTTCGGAGACAATGACTTTTTCAACATCTTCATAGGGGAAAGACGGAACATTGTCCTGGAGTTTATTGAGCTCCTGGATATATTCCAGCGGAATCAGGTCGGGGCGGGTGGAAAGTATCTGGCCGAGTTTGATGAAGGCGGGGCCGAGTTCTTCAAGGATCATGCGGACGCGTTCCGGGCGGCTCCGGGTCTCAAATTTGCTGTCTTTGCGGGTGAACAGATTCATTCCGAACTCGAAACAGTTCTCCAGTCTCAAGGTTCGGATCATGTCGCCAAAGCCGAATTTGAAAAGTACCTGCAGTATCTGTTCGTATCGTTTGAAATTCCGGTACGCACTGCCGAGTTTGGCTATTTTTCTGATTGTCAGCACGATTTAACCCCTCCTGAAAAACATCTGTATATAGAGCCAATTGCAAAACTCAAGTTTTGCAGGAATTCAGAATCCAGAATGAAATTCTAATTCAAATCCGGATTTATTCTGACTACTTTTGCAATTATCTCTATATAATTGATATGACGGACGGAGATTTACAAGCTAAAAAGCTAAAAAGAGCTCATTCCGGCTGAAATTTGAGCGGGAGATCGTTTTCGGAGGCCAGGCGGAAATAAAAATTCCAATTCTCCCCGCCGCCGCTGACGCTTTTGACGACGATCTGGTTGAAGCCTTGCTGGAGCTTGATGCCTTTTACCGCATCCTGGTCCCATTTGCCCTCGCGGACCGCCTGATTATAAGTGTGCACCAGCTTATGATTGATCCATATTTTCAGGAACCCGGAACTGCCGGTATAGAGGATCAGACCGGACATCGGGCCGGCGCATTCCAGATAGGTAACGGCATAAACCGCGGCATAACGGACCTGGTTTTTAAACAGCTTCCGCAAGTCAATCTCGCCGGGATATTTACTGGATTCAAAACGCGCCAGTTGCCAGCCGATGTTGGGATTGGCGGTCTTTTCGGCCCCGGTCAGGTCCTTCTCTTCCTGCATGAACGGTTCATGGACAATTTCAGCGAACTCTGGATTTTTATTATTTTCCGGATCATAAATAAATGGTCCGAGGATGTTCCAGCGGGTAACGAAACAGTCACTGGACAGGAACCGGCCGGTTCCCGTTTCCGGTACAATCAACTTGTTAACGTTCAGACACTTTGCGTTAATACCGGCTGCCGAATTATCGGGCATTCCGGAAGTAACTTTAGCCAGCGTTTCCAGCGGGGAACCAGTTGCTGCCGCTTCGTGTTTGCCGCTGAATTCTTTTTCCGGCTGTTTAACCGGCGGCGGCGCAATCGGCTTCTCTTCCATAATCCCGCTGCGGCAGCCGATGAGACATAAAATCCCGGAGCAGAGCAGTAAAACCGCGTATTTCGTCATCTTTACAGACATTATATTCCAATATGCAATATTTCGTTTAAAGCCTGAAACCAAGTTTATAAAATATCCCCGGAAAGAGCTTTTTGCACTTCCGCTTTCCGAAAATTTCCGGATTCTTTTCATCCGTCCGGACATTTTGGACATCCGTGTTGCGGAACATTTCCGAGACGATAGAGTCCTCTTCCGTACAACGGTTTTCAGTTTTATAAACATTTTGGACACCGGCTCCGCACATTCTGGACACCTGCCTTGCGCAACACTTTTATGGGTCCTATGAGTCCTATGGGTCTTATGGGTCCTATGAGTCCTATGGGAGACAGCCACATTTTGGACACCCATTTCCGAGTGATTAGAGACATGTTTTAGGATGTTACTATTTAGTTTTTTCATTTTCCACTTTCAATTTTCCATTTTCAATTATTCTTTTTGGA
>CAIKZE010000172.1 GCA_903831825.1 uncultured Lentisphaeria bacterium
AAAAAAGCATGAATGAATGACAGATTGGCGGAAAAATACCGTTATGGCACGATAGAAAGTAAGAAAAAGAAGTTAAACAGCCGTCGGAATGCCGATAGGTCTTTCAAAATGGAAAATCTCAGGCCGACAGGCTGCTAGAAATTCATTGATCGCGTTGCTGAAAAAGTATTTTTAAAGAATCGCCTCTTCTCGTGAATTCGCGGGGCGACAAAGGAATTATCTCGCACAAAGACGCAAAGGCTCAAAGAAAAATAAAACGGGCCATTATCTCCGTGTCTCCGTGCCTTCGTGCGGGAACATGTTCCGTTTTGCGGTATTTTGCTTTTCTTTCATCAGTTGGATATTCCGTGTTGGGTATTGGCTATTCGTTTTTTTTACCCATAAATTCCAGTGAAGACCCAAAGAATCTGTTTTATACATCTGGCTGACTTGTTACCACACGAACGGAATCAACTTCTTTGTCCGTTTCTTGTAATCGGGGTATTCCTTCGGGAACTGCCGCGCCAGGAGCTCGTCTTCCGCGCCAACCCGCCAGAGAAAAAGGCCGCCTAGAATGAAAAAAAGAAAGATCCAGACGCCGCCGCAAACCATCGCCGAACCGATGCACGAGGCAAGGCCTCCGGCATACATCGGATGCCGTATATAGCGGTACGGTCCCGAGGTTACGAGTTCATGGTCTTCTTTAACGGCGACGGTCTGGCTCCAGTTCCTGCCGAGGTGCCTGCGCGCCTGGACAGAGACGACTATGCCGGCGATGCAGATAATTACGCCAAGGCTGCTTAAAACAGGGCTTCCCGGAGCGAAACTGAGGAAGCGGAATATCGGCAGATGCGGCAGCAGAAACGAGACGATAATAGCCAACAGGAGGACGAAACTTTGCACTAAGTGACTATGAGTATCCCGTTTTACGCCTATCGTGGCCAGGGTCATATATACAACGTAAATAATCCAGAGAGCATAAATCAACCAGACAAACATTGAGGAGTTCATCGTTTTATTCCCTTATTATTAAAACATCGTTTTAAATAACAGGCGCATTTCTCTCAATGAAAAATATAGCCTGTCAAAACCGTTTATTCCAAATCCGGAGCGGAATGGAAGCAATGGAAATAAAAAGTATCAATAAAACAGCCTTAAAACTTTTGAACTATTTCTGCGTATCCCTGTTAAAATCACGTTTTTTTGATAAAGGGGTCGCGCTTGCGATATTCTTCATGGCAAATGCGTCCGTATTCCAGGCTCACGCCGTCGCCTTCAAAATACATGCGGTCCATTTTTATCTCAATCAGTCCGCCGTTTTCATCACAGCAGTTTTCAAGCAGCAGGCCTACTTCCTTTCTCAGTTCATCAGGAGTGCCGGTCAGCAGGGTATTCTGCGCATCGCCGCATACTTCAAAACACAGCCTGCCGCGGAATTTTTTAAGCGCCGGAATCGGAAATACATTCGGCTGCATGACGTTTACCACATCCAGGCCTGCCTCGATGAAATCTTCCAGCAGCGGCAGTATCTGGCCGCAGGAATGCATCCAGGCGTCCATTCCCGCATCATGGATCGCGGCAAAGATTTCCCGGTAAACCGGCTTGAAAAGTTGGCGGAACACCTCCGGCGAGAGCATGGGCGCAAGCTGGGTGCCCCAGTCATCCGTGCCGCGATAACCGTGAATACGCCCGCGAAAATGCTTTTTGATGTAGGCGATGGTCTTAAAGTGATACTCCGCCACATGGCGCAGAAACTCCGCCATCAACTCCGGCTCCAGCAGGCAATCCATCAAGGTATTTTCAAAACCATGCACAAAATGGGCGCGTTCAAAAATTAAAGGGCCATTGCAGATGACAACATATTTGTCCCCTTGTTCCGCCTGTTTGAGCTGTTCTTCCCAATGCACATAACGTTTGGGATCTCCGCCGTCAGGCACGGTAATGCTCCGGTAGTCGGCAAGATTTTCCAGAACAATGTTTTTGACCTGCCCCATATCGCCGGAGCCGGGTTCCACCTCCCAGCGCGACCCCCATTCGTCGGTGCCGCCGCCGCCCAGCCACCATTTCTGGCCGAAGTCCGGGAAAATTGCCATCGTATCGCCGCTGAGATCCGTTTCGCCCATGCTGCCGGTGAACGGCAGCCGTTCAGGCTTCTGAAAATGGATTGTCCGGGACACCAATTCTTTTGAATTCATCATCTTTATTAATTCCTTTTTGTCACAAACCGGGAACGGTTTCTGTTGTAAACGGCAGGGTCAAAAGCTTCCGCTGCCGGGCTGATTCATAAATGCCGAGAATGATTTCAAGGCCGCGGTACGCTTCCGACGCATCAAGCCTGGTGGCGCTGCCGCTGTTGACGGCATGGCAGATATCCGCGGCGGCGCGTTTCATATAAAGGGCCTGATCTTCGCTATGGTGAAAATGTTCGTTCGTCGCCGGGCTGGAAATACCGCATTCCCCGGCATAACGCGCACGAAATACGCTTTGAGCATCCGACGCCGGCTCCATATGCAGTTCCGCAAACCCGAGTGAACCGTTAAGCCGGATAACCGGCTGTCTGACAGGGACTTGTTTGTCGCCGGCGTCGATGGCAAGCCGTACTCCGTCGTTGAAATAAGCCGTCCCGATCAACTGACTTTCAGTACCAATGCCCTGCCATTCCTCGCCTTTATTCCAATCGACCGCGCCGAAGACGGAGACGGTATGGCGTTCCTGTCCCAAAGCATAGAGGGCGGCATCCGCCAGATGCGGGCCGAAATTCAACAGATTGCCGAACGGCTGGCTGATCTCGACATTCAGTATTTCACCGACTTTTCCCGCCGCCTCGCGGAACCACTCAAAGGGTTTGCCGTAACGGCGCTGATGGTTGACAAACAATCGCGCGCCGCGTGTTCCGGCGGCCTTCATCATGCGTTCAGCGGCAGCCAGAGTAAGCGCAAAAGGTTTTTCAATTAAAACCGCTTTGGCGCCGCATTCGAGCGCGGCCATGACCATGGTTTCACGGTCGGGCGCAAAGGCGCAGACGCTTACCAGATCCGGTTTTACTTCAGTCAACATGCGCTGATAATCCTGAAATCCCCGGCAACCCGGAAACTCTTTTATAAAATCAGCGACATTCTGCTGATCCCGGCTGCATGCCGCCGCTAATTTTATGCCGGGGGTGGCGGCATACGCCCAGCCGTGACAGTACGAAATCGAATGAGCGCCGCCTTTGCCTTGCGTTGATTTGCCTAATCCGATAATGGCGGCATTGATTACCTTGCTCATTTTGCCGCTCCTTCGTTCCATTTATAAACAACTGAAAAATATTTCCGGTTTTTCAAGCCCTCATAGCCGGCGGCGGCCTGCTCGAACGGCAGCACGGCGTCGATAAAGTCACCGGCTTTGATGCGTCCGGTCCGAATCGCTTCGACCGTCTTCAAGCGGTCTTCAACTCCGCGATCCTTGGGAGCAAGGATGGTAACCCCCTCCCCCGGCATAAACCCGAATGGATCAATGGATACAGGCTCAATATAATTGGCCTGCATCACCAGGCGCGGCCAGTCATTGTGGTAAAAGGCAATCGGTTCAACCTTGTAGTCCGCGCCGTAAGCCTGCGGTTTTTTGCGGAGCAATTTATAGGAGGTCAGCGCGCCGGCGGAAGTTCCGGAAGATTCCACCACGATATCCGCGCCGCCGTTGCAGATCACTTCAAGCCGTTCCATGGCGTTGGGATCGGCCATATTGACCGTTTCGGCAACTCCGCGTCCACTTGCCTTCCGCAAGCGTCCTTCGTCCACGTCACAAACGATCACCCGGCAGCCGCGGTCCATCAGCCAGGCGGCGGAAAACGCGCCGATCAGGCCTTGTCCGATAACTACCGCAGTTTCGCCCGCCACGGGATTCGCGGCCTCCACTCCGCGGAGACTGATGGACGCCACTTCGGCAATTACATAGTCCAGCGGTTCCGCCCCGGGCGGCAGAAGAACGGGCCGTTCTTCTCCGGAAACAGGATAAATATGCGCGCCGGCCTGTCCGCCCCATCTCGAATTAATGCCGGGCACCGGCTTGGGATTGCGGCCGCTGATCAGGTCTCCGACCCTGAATCCTTTGACTTCGGAACCGATTTCGACAACCCTGGCAATCGCGGAATAGCCCGGAATGAGAGGATATTTATCGGAGGATGAATAGTGTCCTCCGAGCACACGCAATTCGGTGCCGGGGGAAACGAAAGTATAAATGGTCTCGCAAATTATTTCCCGCGGCCCGCATTCCGCCAGTTTCAGCCGTTGTACGGCGACTTTGTCAACCGCTTCGTAAACGATGGCATTGATGACTCTGCTCATATAATAAATCCTTTCATTTCCATGAGAGTTGCTTTATGGACCTTTTCACGTTATGGTATATTATAAATCGTCAATGCTTTGAGTTAAATGCATCATCCGGGGAATCTTTTTGCACATTTCGGAGATTATATAAAAATGGCGACAGTGCGTTGTGTTTTTGCGGCGGAAATTCAAACAAAAATTAAGCGTCCGTGCGAAATGCACAGTCATGCCTGCACGGAGGTAGTTTACTATTTGCAGGGATCGGGACACCTGTTGCAGGACGGGCATAAATTCAATTATCAGCCGGGCTGGGTTTCAATTTACCAGCCCGGCATTAAACATGCCGACGAGCCGGAGCAAACCGGCCGGCAGCTTTGCCTCGGAATAAGCGGCTGCAATTCTGAAAAATTGCCGTCAGGAATGTTCAAAGCCGATAAAAGCGTGACTCAATGCGTGGAATACATATTGCAGGAAATTAAAAATCCCCTTGAAAAGGACAGCCAGGAACGGCTTGACATCCTGGCCGGGTGGCTGGCATTGGAATTGAACCGCATTACCGGGAATATTCCCCGAAAAGACTCGCTGCCCGTCCCGGTCAAAGCGGCAAAGGAAATATTTGATTCGCGGTTTGAAGAAATGATTGATTTGCAGGAATTGGCGGGCAGTCTCTATGTCAGCCCCGATTATTTTCGGCATCTCTTCAAAAAATCGCTTGGAGAATCGCCGCTGAATTATTTGATCCGCCGCCGTCTGGAATTTGCCTGTGAATTACTTAATTTTACGGATTTATCGGTAGGCGAAATCGCGGGCAAGGTAGGGTTTGACAATGTTTATTATTTTTCCAGGATTTTCCGCAAGCGCCACGGCACTCCGCCTTCCATGTATCGCCGCCAATCCCGCCAGAAAGATTCCTGAATAACTATCCGCGGGACAGGATCAGGCGAAACCCGCAGTAACGGGACGGATCGAAGCAGACAAAGCGGCAGCGCGACTGCAAACTGACGGGATAGTTATTGCCCCAGGAAGCCCCGCGCCACGCATCAAACGATAATTCCGGTTCCGACTTCACCGTGCATTCCCAGGCGTTACCGCCAACGCCATACAAGCCCCATTCATTCATTCCGCTTTTTTCAACCGGACAGGATACCGGGAAATCATCCTTATATCCGCCGATTCTGGCCCATTCCCCGCCATCCGCTTCCCGCCCGGAATAATTGCCGTACGTCGGCGGCAGCGAATTTCCCCACGGAAATAAACGCCCGTCGCCGCACTGGCAGAAAGTCGTCCATTCGTCTCTGGACGGCAGACGGTAACAGTAACCTTCAGGCAACCGTCCGGCTTTCTGCTCCCGCGCGGTCAGCCATTGGGCGTATCCGGTAATATCGTCATAGGAAACAAATACGACCGGCTGGCGGTCGCCGTTCAGCGACTGCTTTTCATAACTTCTGCTGTCGTGATCCGGCTTGAACTTCCGGTATTCCCCGTTCGTCACTTCATACTTTCCCACCCAGCATTCCATCGCCCTGATCCAGACGAATTCCATGCCGATTTCCGGAACTTTCCAATCAGAACCCGCAACCGGGCGTTCCTGCTCCGCCGCAAGCAGCGTTAAACCCAGCACGAACGCTAACGCCGACACCAACAGTTTTTCCAATAATCTTTTCATTGATGCTCCTGTTTGGAGTTGCGGTGATCCTTGAGAATCTTGACTGTGGTTTTGTGGTCGAGCTTGCCGAAGACTTTGCCGTTAATGCTCATTGCCGGGGCCAGATTGCAACAGCCGAGACACACGGATGTTTCCAGTGAAAATAAACCTTTCTCATCGGTCTCGCCGCTTTTAAGGCGCAGTTCGGCGGAAATCCAGTCGAGAACCATCGGGCCGCCTTTAACATGACACGCGGTGCCGTCGCAGACGGCAACGCGGAATCTGGCCGGTTTGCTTCGCCGGAACTGGGAGTAAAAAGACAGCAGGTCTTCAACTTCGGCTTCAGGAACGGAAAAATATTTGGCTGCGGCGGCAATGCTCTGTTTTGAGACAAAGCCTTCATGAGATTGAATTGCCTGCAATCCCTGGATCAGATTGCAGGCGTTTTTTTCTATTTTATTCAAACAGTTGCAGTTGTTTTCCATCGTCATTTCCCCGGGAAATTACGATATCACTTTCTACGAATTCGCGTTCAGTTCCTTCAATACCGCCTGCAGGGTTTCTTTGGCGTCGCCGAATAACATGCGGGTATTTTCCATGACGAACAGCGGATTGCCCACACCGGCATAACCGGAGGCCATGCTGCGTTTCATGGCAATCGTAATATGGCTTTTCCAGACCTCAAGCACCGGCATTCCGGCAATCGGGCTGGTCGGGTCATTCATGGCGGACGGATTCACGATGTCATTGGCGCCGATTACAATGGCGACATCCACTTTGGGGAAATCTTCGTTGATTTCATCCATTTCAAAAACGATATCGTAAGGCACTTTCGCTTCCGCCAGCAGCACATTCATATGACCCGGCATACGTCCGGCCACCGGATGGATGCCGAAACGGACGGTTTTGCCTTTGCCGCGCAGCAATTTAGTGATTTCATTGACGGCATGCTGAGCTTGCGCGACCGCCATGCCGTAGCCGGGAACAATCACGATACTTTTGGCTTCCAACAGCAATTTCGCGGTTTCGACGGCGTTGACCGGAGTAACGTCGCCTTCAATCACCGCGGCGGTGCCGCCGCCGGTAGCGCCGCCGCCGAAACCTCCGGCAATGACGCTGATGAAATTCCGGTTCATCGCCCGGCACATGATATAGCTAAGGATGGCCCCGCTGCTGCCGACCAGCGCGCCGGTGACAATCAGCAAGTCGTTGCTCAACATAAAACCGGTCGCCGCGGCGGCCCAGCCGGAATAGCTGTTCAGCATGGAGACGACTACCGGCATATCCGCGCCGCCGATCGCCATAACCATGTGCACCCCGAAAATCAGCGCGATAACGGTCATAATCAGCAGCGGACCGAGTCCGCCGCAACAGCAGCAGCCTTCAGTCTGATGCAGGAACATGTACCCCAATACGATCACCCCGATAAGCATACACAGATTAAGCCAGTGGCGGCCGGGCAGCAGCATGGGTTTGCCGCCGATTCTGCCGCTGAGTTTGCCGAAGGCAATGACCGAGCCGGAGAAGGTGACCGCGCCGATCAGAACGCCCAGGTAGATTTCAACTTCATGAATCGTTTTTTCAGATCCGGCCAGCGGGGATGAATGATCGATGAAATTGGCATAGCCGACCAGCACCGCCGCGATACCGACGAGACTGTGCATGACTGCGACCAGCTCCGGCATCTGGGTCATTTCCACCTTGAAAGCAGCTCTCGCTCCGATCACTCCGCCAATAACCAGCGCAATGATCAAGATCCCGTAAGCCGTAAAGGACGGATTCAGCACCGTCGCCAGAATGGCAATCGCCATCCCGATCATGCCGTAATAGTTGCCGCGCCGTGACGTCTCCTGGTTGCTTAACCCGCTGAGACTGAGAATAAACAGTATTGCCGCCGCAATATAAGCCATTGAAATTAAACTTTGTGACATATTTTGAAATCCTATCTTTATTTTTTGAACATTTCAAGCATGCGGCGGGTAACTAAAAATCCCCCGACAATATTGATCGAAGCGGCCAGCAGAGCTAATCCGGCAAGAATTTTGACGGAATCGTTCGGCACGGAAAGCTGCACCACGGCGCCGAGAACAATGATCCCGCTGATCGCATTCGTCACGCTCATCAACGGCGTGTGCAGCGACGCGGTAACGTTCCAGATCACCTGATAGCCGATAAAGCAGGCCAGGACAAACACGGTAAAGTGCGACATGAATGACGCCGGCGCAACCGCGCCTAATGCGAACATCACCACGCCGCCAATTATCAGCGGCAGCAACTGCTTGATCGCCTTGCTGCCCGGTTTTTCCACTTTTTTCTCAACCGCGGCCGGTTCCGCCGGTGCGGCGGCCTGAGCTTTGGGCGCTACAGTCAACGTTGGCGCAGGCGGCGGCCAAGTGATTTTTCCCTCTTTTACAACAGTCGCGCCGCGAATGACTTCATCTTCCATATTAACATTGAGGATGCCGTCTTTTTTCGGACACAATTCAACCAGCAGATGCCGGATGTTGCTGGCATACAACTGACTGGACTGATTGGCGAGGCGGCTGGGCAGATTGGTATAACCGATAATGGTTACGCCATGCTCGACCACCACTTTATCCTTCTGGGTCAGCGCGCAGTTGCCGCCCTGTTCCGCCGCCAGGTCAACGATTACGCTGCCCGGTTTCATTGATTCGACCATCCCCTTGGTGATCAGTTCCGGCGCGGGTTTGCCGGGGATCAGCGCGGTGGTGACGATAATATCCACTTCCATCGCCTGCCTGGCGAACAATGCCATTTCGGCTTCAATAAATTCTTTGGACATGGTCTTGGCATAACCGCCCGTGCCCGCGCCGTCTTCTTTAAAATCCAGCAGCAGGAATTCGGCGTCCATGCTTTCAATCTGTTCTTTAACCGCCGGCCTGGTGTCGAATGCTCTGACAATCGCGCCCATTGATTTGGCGACGCCGATAGCGGCCAGACCGGCGACGCCGGCCCCGATCACCAGGACTTTCGCCGGCGGAATTTTACCTGCCGCCGTGATTTGTCCGGTAAAAAAGCGGCCGAAATGCTGGGCCGCCTCAACGATGGCGCGGTAGCCGGCGATATTGGCCATGGAGCTCAACGCGTCCAGTTTCTGCGCCCGCGAGATTCGCGGCACACTGTCCATTGCCAGTACCGTAACTTTTCTGTCCGCCAGCCGTTTCATTAAATCTGCATTCTGGGCGGGCCAGATAAAACTGATTAAACTTGCGCCTTCCGCCAGCATTTCGATTTCATCAACCGCCAGTTCCGGGTGACGTTCCGGCGCTCTGACCTTGAGAATGATGTCGGAATTTTTCCATAAAGCTTTGACGTCATTGACAATTTCCACTCCGACTTCGCGGTAAGCCTCATCTGAGATATTGGCTCCGGCTCCAGCCCCGCTTTCAATGGACATGGAAAATCCAAGTTTAATTATTTGCTCGGCAGCTTCAGGAGTTGCCGCAACGCGTTTTTCACCTTCGTGAATTTCTTTTGGAATACCAATTTTCATAAAGTTTCCCTTTGCTGTTGAACCGATTCCCTTACGATGCCTGAGTCCCGCATTATCCCAGTGCTTTTAAAAATTCAAATGTTCAATATACTCCATTTATTGATATTTTCTATTTTTCATTTAAAAATCTTCAATTGCAATTTGAATTAGAGCGATGTGAAATCATATTTTTCCTGTTTGTTTAATACTTAAAATTTGGAATGTCTATGAATTTGCACTCTGTTCTTTTAACGGCGTTGACCGTTCTGTGCGCCGCTGGCTTGAATGCCGCTGAAAACAACAAGGCTCCGGAAGCCGCGCCTTCCGCCACGAAATTGCTCGATGCGTATAATAAAATCGAGGCCGGGCTGGTAATTGCCAATACCGCCGGAGAATCCGAGCTGATCCAGCAGATCGCCATGACCGCCGCCAAATCCGACCCCAAACTGACGGTGACCGTGGAAAAGCTTTCCCGCGAAGACGCGATTAAAAACTTCTCTTCAGGGAAAGCCGGGCTGCTGCTGCTGCGCCGGGAGCCTTCCCCGCGGGAACGGCAGGCGCTGTCCGGGGCGGTCATCGTTTCCTATGCGGCGGAACCGACGCTGATTGTGGTAAATTCCGCCAATGATCTTTCCGAAATCAAAACCGAAATGTTAAAGAAAATTTTTTCCGGAGAGGTCGCCTCGTGGAAACCGCTGGGCGTCAGCGATTACATGATTCACCTGTTTGGAACCGAGAAAAATTCTCCGGGGACCGGCCCTTTAAATGATAAAGTCCTGAACGGCGGCAAATTGACTTCCAGGATTTTTTCCGTCTCCTCTTCGCCGGAAGTTATGCAACTGGTCAGCACGAATAATCACGCAATGGGATTCTGCGGCTTTGTCGATACCGTGCCGGAAACCGTGAAATTGCTGAAAGTTGACGGCATCGCCCCGGCGGAAAGCAATATTTTAACCGGCAAATACGGTTTGGTGAATACCTATTACGCATGTTTTAAAAACGGCAATGAAATTGCGCGCGCGTTTGTCGAAACGCTGCGCAGTCCCGAAGTCGGGGCCATCCTCAAAAGCCACGGGCTCATTTCAAAAACAGATAAATAATTATAAGGAACGGAAAAAAATGAACGATATCAGAAAACTGGCGTTAGACAAAATACTGGTGGCCCCGTCAATCCTGGCGGCGGACTTTGCCCGGCTGGGAGAAGACATCAAGCGGGTCTCCGATGCCGGGTGCGATCTTCTGCATCTGGATGTGATGGACGGCCATTTTGTGCCCAACCTCACCATCGGGCCGCCGCTGATAAGCTGTATCCGTAAAATCAGCAATCTGGTTTTCGATACCCACCTGATGATCTCCGATCCGCTGAAATATGCCGAAATCTTTATCAAAGCCGGAGCAGACCACATTACTTTCCATCTGGAATCGGACAACGATCCCGGCGCGGTGATTGATGCGATCCGGGGCGCCGGCGCCACCGTCGGGATTTCCCTGAAGCCGAAAACCCCGGCGGAAAAACTTTTTCCTTATCTGGATAAAATAGACCTGGTGCTGATAATGACCGTGGAGCCGGGTTTCGGCGGCCAGAGCTTCATGGCGGATATGATGCCCAAAGTCAAAGCCGTGCATGACCAAATTTGCCGGATCGGCCGGATGGTGCATCTGGAAGTTGACGGCGGGATTGACGGCAAAAATGTGGCGGAAGCCGCCGGGGCCGGAGCCAATATGATGGTTGCCGGAACCTCTGTTTTCAGAAACCCGGCAGGAGCCGTCAATGCCATAAAAGAGCTTCATGCCGCCGCGCAATATCTGCCGCCGCGAAACTAAGGAATTTATAATTCAACCTGGATGCCGAATTCAGTTACCTGATTCGGGGGCAGACCGTAATATGCTGTAATGTCGTAAGCATTTCTGGACATGGCGTGATATATTTTCTTTTTCCAGAGCCACATATTCTGCTTCTGTTTGCGCTTGAAAAATACAATGGATTCTTTTCCCAGAAAATATGAAATGGCTGATTTGCTTAAATCCAGCTCCGGATTATGCATCTGCGCCAGCGCGTCAGGAATGTCCAGATTCTCGCAGAAACCATAGTTTAAAGTTACCCCGTACAATCCTAAACCGGCGTCATACACACAAAATTCGGCCCGTTCCGCGGCGGAAATGAACGGAACTTCATGGGTGGCGATTTTCAAGATTATGGTTTTTTCATGCAGCACTTTGTTGTGCTTCAAGTTATGCAGCAATACTCTTGGCACGCCGTCATTGCCGCTCAAAAATACTGCCAGCCCGCGCACCCGCAACGGCAGTTCCAGGTGCAGACTGTCCAGAAACACCGACATCGGAACGGTTTGCTTAATAATGTGATCCCGCATTAACGCGCGCCCCTGCCGCCAGACCAGCGACAACATACAGATAAAAAGGCCCAGGGACAACGGGATCCAGCCGCCATGCATGATCTTATAGGAATTGGCAAAGAAAAATACCGCATCGACTGCGAGAAACGCGGCGAGCACGATAAAAATAAAGAAGCGGCTGATTTTCGAGTGCCAGAGCTGAGGAACTGAAAAAACCGCAATCACGGAGGTAAGCAGCATGGTTCCGGATACCGCGGAGCCATAGGCCCCGGCCAGGCTTCCGGAATCTTTAAACAACAACACCAGGCAAACCGTGCCGGTGAATAAAACCCAGTTAATGCCGGACATGTAAATTTGTCCGATCTTATCCTTTGACGTATAGGCGATGGCCATGCGCGGCCAAAAGCCGAGCTGGATCGCCTGGCTGGTCAGCGAATACATGCCGGAAATGACCGCCTGCGCCGCAATCACGGTGGCCAGCGTGGCCAGGCCCACCAGCGGGTACAATAAACCTTCCGGCGCAAGACGATAAAACAAATTTTCAACCAGTCCCGGAGATCGCAGCAGAAATGCGCCCTGTCCGAAGTAGTTTAACAACAGAGCGGGAAATACCAGAAAATACCAGTTCAACCGGATGGGATATTTGCCGAAATGCCCCATGTCGGCATACAAAACCTCGCCGCCGGTAACCGCCAGAAACACCGTACCTAAAATAAAGATTGAACCGCGGTACGATTCCGTCAGCATATGGATCGCGTAATATGGATTTACCGCCGCCAGCACTTCGGGCGTTTTAACGATGGAACAGACGCCGAGCACCGCCAGCGTCAAAAACCAGAAAATCATGACAAAGCCAAACACCGAGCCGATTTTGGCGGTACCGCTCTTCTGCACAAAAAACAGCATGAACAACACGGTAATGGTTATCGGAACAATATACGGCTGGCAATAGGGGGTGCCGACATTGATCCCTTCAATCGCGCTGAGCACCGAAATCGCCGGGGTGATGATTGCATCGCCGTAAAGCAATCCGGCGCCGAAAATTCCAAGCGGGATAATGAAGTGCCAGCGGGAAGTGATTAAGGTGACCAGCGCAAGAATGCCGCCTTCCCCCCGGTTATCCACTTTAAATAAAAAAACCAGATACTTCATGGATACCACAATGAAAAGCGACCATAAGATCAAAGAAAGCGCGCCCAATACATTGGGCGTGGTAACGGCAATCGAATCTCCGGCAAAACATTCCCGCAAAGCGTAAAGCGGACTGGTGCCGATATCGCCAAAAACAATGCCCAGAGCGGCAACGCAGAGTAATGCCACTTTAGAGTGTTTGGTATCTGTTGAAGGTGTTAAATTCATAATTTGTAACTTGCGGGAACTGCATTCATGAGAGATTTAATCCGGACGGCCTTATCGGCGCCGTCATCTTTTATCTTGTGTTCGCCGGGTAGCGCAATATGGTTTTTTAAAACCGCAATGCAATCCGCGGCAACTGAAATCGGACATAATGGGACCATTATCTGCTCTCCGGTTTTATACAAATCACCGTTAAATTTTAATGACAAGCTGATACAATAATCTCAAAACAGACATTATTCAAATATAACGGACCGCGGCGGCTATTAAGAATTGTTCTTTTATTCTCACATTTTTCCAAGTCCGGAAAGGCGACGATCTTCCCTGCTCGATAAATTTAGAGTATGCAGCGTTTTAGGAACAACATTTTTTATTCTGCAAAACAAGCCGCTTACCGCATTTTTTTACTTAAAACGGTGTATTTATTTAAAAAATTTCTTGCGTTTTCAGAAAATTATGGTCTCTTATATAGTCCGTTACCAAAATAATTAGCGTTCAGTAAAGTTTTATATCGATTGGCTTTTACGCATTATGGCTATGGAAAATAAAGTATCTCATATAATTGAGTTCAACAGCAAAAATTCTACTTACAATAAGATTGTAGAAACAGATATTGCCGCTGGAAGCGAAATTCTGACCTGGAAAAAAGAAAATGTCCGGGAATCTATAATTCTTGACAAAGCACGATACCTGTCCCCCCCGGAATGGCATTGCTTATTGAGCCAGCTCAATGCTATTATTGAATACAATAACGGCGTGTCGGATCCGGACGAAATGGTGAGCGTGGAAGGCGGACTGGTTTCCATTTTTGATATTTTCCCGAATGATTATAAAAACGCCAGCGGCAATTTTTTACCCGGCGGCACATTTTTCTACAGGCAGAAAGTCGGAGAAGACAAATATACTTTCGGCTATAGCGGCATTATATGGCGAGTGGGAAATCCCAGCATCCCGAAATCTTATATCGAATTAAAATCAAAAGATTTCAGCGCCACCAATACTGTCTCGCTTGGCCGTTTCGGCTCCACCAAAAAAGAAGCGCCCCAACCGGAACCTAAAATAGAGATTCCCAAACTGGCTCCCAGAAAAGAAATCCCCCCGGAACCGGCGGACAGCGGCGCCAATGTTGATTTGCGCAGAGCATATACTCAAATGGGCATTAAATTCTAAAGTTTTTACTGCCGCAAATGCATTCGCATCGGAATACGGCATAAAAAAATCCCCGGCAGTTTTCTGACGGGGATTTTTTATTGGAAGCCGGGATCAGCCGCGAATCAGCGCAAGCAATTCATCGCGCTTCTCTTCCATCCTGGCTTTGGTTTTGGCTTCGACAATCAGCCGGAGCAACGGTTCCGTATTGGATGAGCGGACGTTGAACCACCAGTCGTTGTATTCGACGGAAATGCCGTCCAGTTCGAACATGTGGCCGTCAGCGTATTTCGCCTTGATTTTGGCGAGAACTGACGGAGCATCGGCGACTTTGGAATTGATTTCACCGCTGGCAAAATATTTCCTGAGCGGGGCGACCAGATCACTGACTTTTTTGCCGGTTTTGCAAATGAGATTGGCCAGTTTCATGAAAGCCAGTCCCTGGGATTCGGCGGTGTAGTTTTCCTTGAAATAGTAGTGCCCGGAAAGTTCCCCGGCAAATACCGCGTCATACTGGCGCATCTGGGCTTTGATGAAAGCATGTCCCACGCGGGACATGATCGCCTTGCCGCCGTTCTGTTCAATGCATTCCTTGACCGCCCAACTGCTTCTGAGGTCATACAGAATCGTAGCCGGGCCGTCGGACAGAATATCCTGGGCAATAAGCGCGGTGAAAAGGTCCATGGGGATAACTTCGCCGCGATTGTCCACAAAGCCGCAGCGGTCGGCGTCGCCGTCAAACCCGGCCCCGAAATCCGCGCCGGTTTCCCGGACTTTTTCGCGCAGGGCGTCAAGCGTGTCGAGTTTCAGCGGATTGGCTTCGTGATTCGGGAACGTGCCGTCGAGTTCCTTGTACAGCGGAATTATTTCAAACAGGTTTTCAATGCCGGCGATCTCATACGAGCCCATGGCATTGGCATAATCGACCACGACTTTCAGCTTGCGGCTGAGTTTGGCATGTTTGGCGAGGAACACGCCATATTCCGGCGCAATGTCATAAGTGGTGATTTTGCCTTTGGCGTCAGATTTTTTCCAGCTTTTCGCGGCGACAATCTTTTCAATATCGGCAATCCCGGTGGCGCCGCTGATCGGCACCGCCTGGGCTTTGCACAGCTTGAACCCGTTCCATTCGCCGGGATTGTGCGACGCGGTGATAATAACGCTGCCGTCCGCGCCGAGTTTGCCGTTGGCGAAATAAGACATCGGGGTGGAACACAGCTCGAGGTTGACGACATCGGCGCCCTGTTCCGTCATGCCTTTGGCCAGCGCGTCAAACAGGGGTTTGGAGTGCGGACGCATATCCCTGCCGACCACTACTTTTTTAGCGCCGGTGAATTCAATATAGGCGCGGCCGATCTGTTCGGCGATTTCTTCATTAAGCTGACCGGGATAAATCCCGCGGATATCATAAGCTTTGTAAATTCCAGACATATATTACCTCCTTTAAAAGTGTTGTTGAGCAACGCATAAAATACTCTCCGGTTTTATTCTATCAAATCCGGATTCGGCGAATATTCAATAAAATGCTGCTGCTGTTAGCTGCGGCAGACTGCAAAGATAATCAAGCCAAGCAAAATCAGGGCCATTGCCGCCGCTTTGCCCCTGATGTTCAGATCGCGGAAATAATAGACCCCGATTCCGAAGGTGACGAGGCAACTGCACCGGCGGACCAGCGACAGGATCGAGATCCTGGTGTCCGGAATGCCGACGGCGTAAAAGTAAAGCCAGTCGGCCATAATCAATAGAATGCCGGTCATTGGAATCGACCAGCGCCAGATAAATTTACGTCCGTCCGGGAATGCTGTGCGGCGAATCCGCCACGCCAGCCACAACACCAGCACCAGATCGACCGAAAACCAGAACTGCACGGTATTGCGGGGAATGCGAATCACGCCGAGCAGATACTTGTCGTAAAGCGCCGAGGCCGCACCCAGCAGCGTGCCGAGCAGAATCAGGTGGATGCCCCGGTGACGCCGGAAAGAAATCCCTTCCAGCTTGCCCATGACGGAAAAAAGATAATAGCCGCCGAAAATGCTCACCATGGCCAATGCCTGGGCCAGGCTGGGAAATTCGTTGTAGAGGAACAGGCTGCCGATGAAGGTCCACAGCGGGGCGCTGGCCCGGATCGGCGAGGCAATGGAGATCGGCAGTTCGCGCATGGCGTAGTAAACACAAATCCAACTGGCCCCGACCAGCAGCGATTTGAGCAGAATCAGCCACCAGTGAACCCATTCGCAACTGGCGATGGCGAACACCTGTCCCGAAACGACCGCGCCGAACAGGAAAAAGAGTGTTCCCGACAACGTCGCGAAGAAGAGCACCGGCATCACCGAATTATCGCGTACCGCGTGTTTTTTGCACAAATCATAAAAGCCGAGGCCGATAGCGGAACCCAAAATCGGCAACAGCCAGCCCGAAGCACCCGAATTCATCTTTATCCTTAAAAGTAAAAAATATATCCGGCAAATATACCACAAAATTAAGTAAAAAATAGAAGACAAGAAGCAGTTAAATCCGTTTTTTACCACGGAACACGCGGAAAGACACGGAATAAATCAATTAAAATTCAATGAAAGCAATTTTTTATATATTGAGCATGGAAATTTATAAAAGCATGTGGTTTTTGTTGAAAAGATGCAATAATAATGGTAGCTTACAAATTAAACAGAAAACTTGTTGGCTCTCGGATATGATCTTATAAAAAGGTAGCATACTATGGCAAACCATCTGGAAACGCTAATATCCCAATATTACGACTGGCAGGGCTGGATAGTCAAGAAGAACGTGAGGGTTGGTCGTCGTCGCGAGCTTGGCGGCTACGACGGTGAACTTGATGTTGTTGTCTATAATCCGGCGACTGGTAAGGTTATTCACTATGAACCATCAACCGATGCCTCATCATGGGAGAAGCGGGCGGAAAAATATGAGCATAAGTTCCAGATGGGACGTAGATATATTTCCAAAGAAGTGCTACCATGGCTGGCTCCTGATTTCGAGCTAGAACAGATTGCCGTGTTCTTCCACGTGCCAGCGCATCGAAGGGCTTTTCAAGGGGCCAAGGCAATCAGCATTGACGAACTAGTCGGAATGATACGGGATAAGATCAAGAAAGAAGGACGTGTCGGGAAGAATGCAATACCTGAACAGTATGATCTGTTAAGAACTATTCAGCTTCTGATCTGCGGGTACATGAAACCATGTTGAAATGGACTGAGTCAATAAATGGTATGGAGCGCGATGTGAGTTCACGCATGGCGTAGTAGACACAAATCCAAGTAAGTTAAAAGTACATCCGCGAAATATAATACTACGTTTCCAGGTAAAGAACAGAGGATATCTGGTTCAAAAAAAGAAACATCTTCTTAGCGTATTTCTGCAAAACAAGACAAGGAAAAGTCGTAGGCATTCATGGGGGCATTGACTTTCAAACATTCCGCTTATTTTTTTATCACTGCGGGAGCGGCTTCGGGATTGGCGAACTGGTAGATGTTGCCGTCGGTGTCGGCGATGATGATTCTGCCTTCAACTACTGCCGGAGAGGCGCTGATTGGAATGCCGGTTTCGTATTTCCATTTTTCGGTTGCGGTATCCAGATTGATGATGTATAACATTCCGGATTTGTCCGCCACTACTACGTCATGACCGCAGATTACCGCACCGGCATCGATCTCTCCGGCGGTACGGAAATAACCCAGTTTTTTTCCGGTTTTCCGGTCAATGAAATGCAGTGTTCCGGCGTGATCGCCGATAATTACCTGTTCTTCGGTTACCGCGGGCGGAGCGCTGAACTCCGCGCCGTTCCGGCTGTCGCCGTAAGACCAGAGGATTTTGCCGTCAGCCAGATTTACCGCGCAGAGTTCTTTGGCGTAATCCCCGACATAAGCGACGCCGTCCCGGATGGCGGGGGAACCCGGAATATAGGATTTTAGATGCACCGCATTGGTTTCTTTGCCGTTTTTCAGGTCAATAATCCGGAGTTCGGCATCGCAGCCGCCGAATACCGCGACCTGTTGTCTGGCGGATACCGCCACCGCGCCGTTGATGAAATTTTTAGTCGGGGCTGACCATAACTGTTTGCCGTCGGTGACATCCAGGCAGTGTACCTGGAAATCATAGGCCCCGAAAATCACGGTCTGCCGTCCGTCGCCGGTTTTAAAAAAGTTGGCGGAACCGTAGATTTGTTTGCCGCAACTGTATTTCCAGCCGACCGCGCCGTTATCCAGCGACAACTGAAAAAAGTCTCCGGCGAGATTGCCGATGAAAATTTTATCCCCTACAACCAGCGGCGGGGCCTCGACGGCGCAGCCGGAAGCGAATTTCCACAATAATTTGCCGTCCCGCAGCCGCAGCGCATAAACATTGCCGTCGCTGCAGCCGAAAATCACTCTGCCGCCGGCGATTACCGGCGACGACTCCACGGCTTCCCCGGCCTTAAAAGTCCAGATCAGTTTGGGCCGGTTCGGCAGATTCGCGGTTGAAGTTCCGGTAAGTTCCGGATCGCCGCGAAAAAACGGCCAATCGGCCGCGCCCGGCGGTATTTTCCCCGTGTCTGCCGCTTTCGGCTTGTGAAAGGCTTTCTTGTGCATGGCGAAAAAGCCGCCCAGCAGTCCCAGGACTGCAATCACTAAAAATACGCGCAATATCCAGTTCATATATTCGGTTCCTTAAATCCGTTTTAACCACAGAGGCACAAATAAATCAATGTTTCCGGTTTTCCGGTTCCACGGTTTTCCGGTTTGACTGTAATACTGTTTTGCTGTAATGCTGTTATTCATTCTGGTATCTGGTATCTGACTTCTCTATTTGATCGACAATGCCCCGGTCGGACAGGCGGCGGCGCATTCAGGGCCGATGCCTTCCAGCGCTTCGGCCATTGAATGCCCCAGCGGCGCGCCCAATTCCACTTCGTAACCGCGCCCGTTAAATACGGGGCCCACGGCTTTGCCTTTGGCTTCCCCGATTTTTATGCAAATGCCGCAACGGACACACTTGCCGGGTTCGTAAATGATCTCTCCGGCGTTTATCCGTTTAAATGCGTGGCGCTGGGACGGTATCCGGATTTGCCGCGCCGTATATCCGGAAGCGTACTTGCGCAGCAGGCAGTTTTCATATTTCCGGCAGTCGCAATGCAGGCAGCGGGCGGACTCAAGAGCGGCGCTCGCGTTGTCCTCAACCGCGGTTTTGACGCTGTTGGTCCCGTCGGCAAACTGTTTCATGTCTTCGGCGGTAACTTCGCCGAAACGGTGGTCATAGCGATTTTCCGCTATAAAATGGCGACCATGCTCCAGCCAGGCAATGACGGCGTGACCCAGTTCCACCCCGTCGGCGACGGCCTGAATCCCGCCGGCATGGATTGCCATGTCTTCGGCGGCGAAAACGCCTTCGAGCGAGGTCATAAAAGATTGCAATCTGGTGAACGCGCCGTTTTCATCAGTTTTCAGCAGAGGAGTGAAAACGGCCATACTCCGGTCGCCGACGCACAGCAGAACCGCGTCAAATTCTTTAAGCAGTCCGGCAATGTCTTCCGGCATGATTTTCACGGAACACCTGAAATCAATTCCGGCCGCAGCCAGCCGCGCCAGTTCATTTTCCAGCAATCCGGAGTTTTCCGGAGCCAGCAGTCCGGCAATTTCCAGACCGGGTTTATCGCCGGATTCGAAGACAGTGCAGCGGCAATCGTGTTTGCTCAGCATGTCGGACGCCGCCAGTCCGGCACAGCCGCCGCCGATTACGGCAACGGAATATTTTCGCGGATTGTTTTCCACCGGAAAGTCTTTCGTTTTTAATACCGCATGCAGGACCGCAACGATATCGAGCGGGGTGTCGTGCCGGCCCCGGCGGCAAGCTTTTTCACATGGACGCCGCTTGCATAACATGCAGCTCAGGTGGGGCAGAGGCATCCCGGCGTGAATAAAACCGGCGGCAGCGGAAAAATCATTGGCCGCGACTTTATGCAGCATGGCCGGAACATCGAAGAATACCGGGCAGCTCAGGCGGCAGGGGGCGTCGCAGTCGCCGACGTGTTCGGCCAGCAGATATTCCAGGGCGTGTTTGCGGAATTCCCGGATTTCCGGGCTGGAGGCGTCCACCCTCAAGCCGGGGCGGACCCTGGCCGAACAGGCCGGAATGATATCCTTATCAAGGTCGCGCACCGCGCAGACCATGCAGGTATTGCAGGCTCCGTACTGCCGGGAAAAACAAAGCGCGGGAATCTCGATCCCGGCAGCGGCGGCGGCGTCAAGCACCGTCATATTTTCACCGGCTTCAATTTCTTTTCCGTCTATTTCCATTATAAATTGTTTCATTATCATCCTATAATTCATATTTGTTGGTCGTGGCATGCGCGACCGCAATATTTTTATGTTCTCCCTAACGGCTCTCTTTTAATCGTGGCCTGTACGGCCGTAATGTTCGCGCCGGAAAGCGCGGCCACCCTCAAGCGCCGGGCGGCTTTCGTTCGCTGCTCCTTGAACTGCGTTCAATTCCTAAGCTCGCGGGCGCACGCTGTGCGCCTTGTTACTAATGCACCTCTACAGCGTGTTGCGGGCACAGTTTGCGGCAGACCCCGCATTTAACGCATTTTTCCTGATTGATAAGATGCTTGCGGTGAGGAGTGTATTCAATGGCCCCCGCCGCGCAATTTTGGGCGCAGATGGTGCAGCCGATGCAGTCATCATTTATTTCGAACCGGATCAGGTCTTTGCACTTTCCGGCGGGGCATTGCCCGGCAATATGCGCTTCGTATTCGTGACGGAAGAAACGCAGCGTTGACAGCACCGGATTGGGGGCGGTCCGTCCCAGGCCGCAAATGCTGCCGCGTTTAATCTGTCCGGCCAGTTGTTCCAGTTCTTCGATATCGCCGTTGACCCCTTTGCCGGAGCACAGCCGTTCGAGAATTGCCAGCATCCGGACGGTGCCGATGCGGCAGAAAGTGCATTTGCCGCAGGATTCGCGCCGGGTGAAACTCAGAAAATAGCGCGCGATATCAACCATGCAGTCATTCTGGTCCAGCACGATCATGCCGCCGGAACCCATGATGGCGTCCAACTCCTTCAGCGCTTCGTAATCCACCGGAGTGTCCGCCTCTGCCGCCGGGATGCAGCCGCCGGACGGCCCGCCGATCTGCACCGCTTTAAAGGTTCCTTCCGGGACACCGCCGCCGATTTTTTCGACGATTTCGCGGATCGTCATGCCCATCGGCACCTCGATCAGCCCGCCGCGCCTGATTTTTCCCGCCAGCGCGAAAGTTTTAGTTCCCCGGCTGCGCCCGGTCCCGTAGCGGCTGAAATCTTCCGCGCCGTGCGCGAGAATCCATGGAATTGAGGCAAAGGTCTCGACGTTATTGACCAGAGTCGGAAAACCTTCAAAGCCGGATTCGGAAGGAAACGGCGGACGCAGCGAAGGCGTGCCGCGCATGCCTTCCAGCGACGCGATCAGCGCGGTCTCTTCGCCGCAGACGAACGCTCCGGCGCCCTCGACCACCTCCACGTCAAACGAAAAACCGCTGCCCATAATATCTTTTCCCAGCAATCCATGCCGGCGGAAGTGTTCCACGGCAGACTGGATACGCTCCACCGCCAGAGGATATTCTTCGCGGACATAGAAAAAGCCATGCGTCGCGCCGACGGCGTAAGCCGCGATGACAATTCCTTCAAGTATCCTAAATGGAAAAGATTCCAGCAGCATCCGGTCCATGAACGCGCCGGGATCGCCTTCATCGGCATTGCAGATCAGGTATTTCTTTTCCGCTTCATTGGCGGCGACCTGCTGCCATTTAAGTCCGGTCGGATAACCGCCGCCGCCGCGTCCGCGCAGGCCGCTGCTCTTAATTATTTCGATAATGCTTGACGGAGAACTGCGGAGTGCATCTTTAAATGAGTCAAAGCCGTTAAAATCAATATATTGGGAGATATCGAGCGGGTCCAGTTCCCCGGCGCAATAGGTGACGATGCGCTTCTGGCCGGATTCTTCCCCGCAATCACACAGTTCGTTAAGTTCGGGGGTGGCATAACGGCAGACGATTTCCGATTGGCTGCCGACGACGATTTTAGCGGCAAACGCCATGGCTTTAGCCATCAGTTTCCGGCGTATTCCCTGCGGCCGGAAGTGCGCCGTCAGAATACTGGCGACCGCATCCGGGTTAACCTTGGCGTAATAAAAACTTTTACCGGAATTACCGTCGGCAACCTCCAGCAGCGGGGAACGGAACGACATGCCGGTGCAGCCGACTTCTTTCACTTTCAACGGCAAAGCCAGTTCGGCGATACAGCGTTCAAGTTCGGTTAAAACGGCATTGCTGCCGGATGCGGCGCAGCTTGAACAATTGCACATCCTGACTTCGCCGCTGATTTCATTGGCGCCAGGCTGCCGGATTTGGTCGGCAATCTGCCGCGAACTCAGAAAATCCTTCAAAACGTTTTCAACTTTGTCCGGTTCGACCTCGCCGTAAACGACATCGTCGATCCTGACGGCAGGGGCCAGCATGCAGCAGCCCAGGCAGGCGACAGTTTCAACCGTGAACAGCCCGGACGGATCGGTATCGCCGCCTTCGGGGATCGCCAGATATTTACGGAACGCCTGGAAAACATCATTGGCGCCTTTGACGTGGCAGGCGGTGCCGATGCAGACCTGAATGAAATGTTCCCCGGCAGGCAACAGCCGGAAACGGGAATAGAACGTGGCAACCCCGCTGATTTGCGACGGCGTGAGACTGGTGATTGCCGGCAGATAGTCCAGCGCCGCCCGCGGCAGATATTTCCAGCGCCGGTTGATCCGCATCAGCAATGGAATCAGCGCGCGGCGGTCGCGTCCGGTCTCGGCAACCATCGCATCGATTTCATGCAGATTAATGACATCACTGTTCATTTCGCGGTTTCCTCATGCTTCGCAGGCTTGGGTGTTTTAAAAATAAAAATATAAACGAGATCGAAAGACAAAGAAAATACACCAGACAGAGCGGCGGTAAAAAGTATGTGAATATAACCGGGGACACACAGCCGTCATTTGGCGTTGAAGTTACAACCGTATAAATCGACCACATCGCAGATAAAATGATAACTATGATCCGCACTGATTTGTTCGTAGTAAATTCTATCAGAACATAAGATAAAATTGTCATAACTGCAATCAGCAGCAAAGCAATGAGAAACATCTCTCCGGCGTTGCTGATATGT
>CAIKZE010000173.1 GCA_903831825.1 uncultured Lentisphaeria bacterium
CAAGTGCCGCAATTCGTTTGATATGAAGATTTTTAACAGTGATTAATGATGGGCGATAGAACAGATATCAGAGATATGTAGCCCATTAAAAGTGATTTTATTTACGGCTCGATCCTTAGTCCAAAGATTGCTCCGCAATCATAAAGAACCCGAAATACAAATTCCTATACGATTCAATTAGCATTGAACAGCCCTGCGGTTTTGCCAAAACCGCCTGGATTGCCAGTTTCGGCGAAACTGGCATACTGTCCGAGCTTTTGGAGACCTGTTCAGCACAACGGTTATTCGCCTTGACAAACATTCTGGACAATCTGGACACACCCTCTCAGAACCGCTTTCACTTGTTCTACTATTCACCAGCCACCATTCACCAGTCACATTCTTTAAACAGGAATACACTTCACCATGAAGAGCATGAAGGTAATGAAGATAGATTTTTTAACTTCAATTTCTTCATGTCCTTCATGGTGAATCGTTCCCTGTATTTTCAGTGTTCTCCGTGCCCTCCGTGCCCTCCGTGGTAAATAAGTTTTTATGTTCCCCCATTTTCAATTAATTCATAGTTCTCCATAGAAAACAGGAATACACTTCACCATGAAGAGCATGAAGATAGTGAAGATAAAAAATTTCAATTATTTTACCCTCTTCATTTCCTTCATGTCCTTCATGGTGAATTGTTCCCTGTATTTTCAGTGTTCTCCGTGCCCTCCGTGGTAAATAAGTTTTTATGTTCCCCCATTTTCAATTAATCCATAGTTCTCCATTTTAAAATTTTAAATCAAAGTCTACATATATAGGTGATTTTGTCAATTCAAACGGCTAAAACAGGCTCAAATAAAGCTGTAAAATACATTTTTGAAACTCAGCCGTTTTTTATGATTGCTTAATATCGCCTGTCCGGCTATATTCAAACTGGAAAAGGTTTTTTGGGCGGGATTCAATAAATAAACCTTATTTTGAAATACCGCGACTGAAAATATTAAAAGAAGAAACATAAATAGAAGTAATTTAGTTAATGTATGCACAAAAAATATAAGCGTTAAGTGGACTGATCACAATATGGTGTATTATGCCGATCAATAAAAAATCTCAAGTCAGAATTAACTGTCTTTTGCGGCTAATGAAAGAAAACCGCTATCCTAATTATCCGATGGTGCTAAAAGAGATGCGCCGCCGCGACATTGCCGGCGAATACAGTATTTCGCAAAAGACCATCCAGCGTGACGTGGAGTTCCTGAAAAGTGAATTTAATGCTCCTATCAAATACAATTCAGAACGCAAGGGGTACTACTTAACCAATCTTGACTGGACCGATATGCCGGTGGTGGAAGAACCGGAAATGAACGCCGCAATTCTGGGTGCGCACCTTGCCGGAACTATTTTTCCCAATTCCAGGCTCAACAATGATATCCGTCAGAGCGTTGATACGCTTTTGACTCAAAACTGGGGCAGCATGGATGAAAAAATGCTGCTTTATTCGCTGGTAGCGCATGGCAGCCGGGCGAAAATCAATCCGGAAATTTTTCAAATCGTCTTTGATGCCTGGCAAAGCCTTCACTCTTTAATGATTCGTTACCGCCGTGTTGGCGATGGCAAGATCTTGGATAAAATGCTGGTTGAACCGCATGTACTGACGCTTTACGACAACATCTGGTATATCAAAGCACGACTCCTGCAAAATGGCGACTGTATTCACGAGGAGTTGCCATTTTTGACACTGGCTTTACATCGAATTGTCAGCGCGATGCAGTTGGCAGGGCGTTTCGAGCCGGATCATAAAGTTATTGAAGAAGTCAGACGCGGCAATCTCTTTAATCTACCGCGTCTGCCGGAGGTTAAATTACATGTTTCAGGCAATGCGATTGGCTACGGAACAGAATTCTTTCCGGTGACAAATCAGCAAATCCAGGACGACGGCAGTATTCTTCTGACGTTGCATGACATAGAGGAGTATCGGGTACTGAACTTCGTCCTCACATCCGGCGGAAATGCCGTCATTCTCGGCCCCGAATTCTTGGCTAAAACCGCTATCGATATGGCAAGTAAACTTATTAAAAATCAGAACAAGGTACAGGATTATGAATGAACATTGGCTTAAAAAAGTATGGGATAATAGAAATGATAAATTGAATGGAAATCTAGAACAATTCGAGAATGAAGTTGGGACGCCGCCGAACTATTTCAGCAGAATTGATGCCAAAATTGTGGCTCCAATAACCAGCCATTTGCGTTCATATGAAGAGTATTTGAATCAAATTCTCTGCTGGATATTAAATACTGAAAATGAGCAATTTGCCACCTTCAGGACAAATTTCCTTAAAAAAATTGCCGTGGATCTAACTTCTAAAAAAATTAAATTCCACGCAGAGGTTCAGATTTGGGAAAATGGAAAAGTAACATCTCGTTACGATATGGCTATCTATGAGGGGGCGCTTGATAAGCAACGTCTGATTGCAATTATTGAGTGTAAAGTAGGGGCTGATTTTGATTTTAGGCAATTGCCAAAATATAGGGATGATTTGAAGAGAAGTGACGCGGCAAAAACTTATTTAGTTACGCTTACTCGTTTTTATCACAAGCCAGACTCATCGCTAAAACAGCTTTATTGGCATGAAATATACGCAATGCTCGACGATCTTAAATGCGATGAAATTAAGGAAGAAGTTCAAGAAGTTTTTCGTGAGTGCGCTCTTGATTGCCGTGAGTTTGCTGTTGGCGAAGTTGATCTTAAAAAGCGAAGAGGGATTATTGACGAAATCCGCGATATAGTTAACAAATATAAGAACAGGGGATATCAAATTAGTGAAAACAGAACTAATTGCAAAAAAGGATTTTGTAACTTTATTATTTATAATGATTCAATGCAGAAAATACCCGGCACCGGCAGTAAAGCTATTGTAAGAATGCCTTCGTTAAATGTTATGTTGCGCGGTTTTTGGATAGGAGGCGCAGGAACAGATAAGGAATGTAATCACTATGAATTAATCTCTGTCTCTGCATCTGTTTATTATAAGTTTGATGACTGGAAATCCCCTCCCGCTGAGGAAATTTGCGAAAGCCTCAAAAACTCCCATCCCGCCAATTGGGAATACAAAGAAATCGGAAAAGGGAAAGAAAAATTAGTTCGCGGTCAAATAGATTATCGAGATGGCAAAGAAAAACTAGAGAAATACATGGAAGAAGTTCGTCATTTTCTAAATGCACGATTCGAGGAATGGGAAAAAGCCATCGAAAATTGCCAATAAAGGATTCTGCATCTGTATGTTCAAAACTGTCATGGACGCAAAATGTCCGTAGCAGTATGGTATATTATTCATAACTTAAAATTGAAGGATTGCCATGAGCCGTGAAATTTTCCTTTCGCAGAACAATTATCTGAACGGGTTGAAATGCCTGAAGTACGCCTGGCATTACAAGCACTGCCGGAACGCCATGCCTGCATACCCGGAGGCGACTGAGCGGGTTTTCAACTACGGACATATGATCGGGGCGAAAGCCAGAGAGCTGTATCCGGACGGCATACTCGCCTGCGATGCTGACCGACCGTTCGGTGAACAGCTGGCTTACTGCCGGGAACTTCTGAAAAAGCGGCTTCCGCTTTTCGAGTGCGGACTGATCTTTAACAACGCCTATGCGCAATCGGACATTCTGGTTCCCGTCGGAGATAACCGCTGGGAGTTCATCGAAGTAAAATCCGGGAGAGGCATCGCGGAGATCAATTACCACGATGTCGCCTTCCAGCGGTATGTTTATGTGAACGCGGGGCTGGACATTGTCCGCTGCCATATCATGCATGTTACACCCGGTTCAGAAGCCGGATACGGATGCAATCCTAAAGACATATTTACCATGGAGAACGTCACGGATTCACTGGCTGAATACTCCATGATTGTTGAAGCCAGGGTCAAGGAGATCAGGGATGTATTGGCGATGGGTGAAGCCCCGGTCATTCCACCGGGGCGGCAGTGCTCCAGTCCATACCGTTGCAAGATGTACGATATCTGCAATGCATTAACTAATGAAGGTTAATTTTTAGAAAAACTCAGATTGGTTTTTCAATTATTTTTGTCAAAATAAGTTTATCATCAGCCCAAGCGTCTGTATTTTTATGTTGGACTTGAATCTATTAACACTTCAAGATATTCTGTGAACAGCGCTATCAGGCGTGAACAGCCGCGTCAAGCGCGCCGGTTAGTTTCTGCCCCTGTTACTCGGCGATATCCAGAATCAGAGGACAGTGGTCACTCAGTCCAGTATCTATCCATTTTTCTTTACTTCCTATTCTAAGATTCAGTTTACTCATTAATTCCTTTGAGGCAAAACAGTAGTCGATTATGAGGTTGACTTTATTATTGTGCGGGTAGAAGGTTGCGGCAATCTCGTGGTCGCATTCATCTCTGGCCGCCGGCTGCACATGTACAAGGCCATAGCGGGCAAGGCTTTCCGTGAGGTTGCGCGCATCTCTGTCTGTGGACGGACAATTGAAGTCGCCAATGATTATGGTTGACTGCTGAGTAATGAAATCAGCGTAGAAATCCCATTGTGCCTGCCACTTGGTCAAGTCGCATTTCCGGTAAAAAAGAAGGTTGAATTTTAAGGAGTCAGTCGTAACACAAAGAGGTATTGAATACTTCACTGGATTGTTTTCTGTAAAATACTTTCCATCCGCCAGTTTGCAGTCAAGACCCTGCTTAAGAAGAAAGGCTGCAACGCCCTTTATGCGCATCGTTCCTGGTTGTCCTGCCCAGTGGATGCAGTCTTTTGCCGCTTGGGGCGGGAGTTTTTCTTTAGCATTGCATTCAGATATGCCGAGAATGTCAGGCTCATATTCGATGATTTCACTATGCTTAATCCCGGTCCAATACTTCCATCCACAGTTCCAGCTTACGATTTTCATAGAACAGTCTCCTTGAGGGTTTTATGCCGATGATTACTACAATTCGTTCTTTCTCCACAGAATAACTTCCCGATGATACTCCTGCTGATGCTGAAATATATATGTATGAGCAGTCATTTCAAATTTAGTTTCCCTTATCCCGCCTGGCCGCCTTTTCGTAAAATTCAGCGTATTTTCGCAAAGCGTGTAACATGAGTTCAGAATCCATCCGACAGTTATCCTCAACTCCTTGGAGGATATTTTGGGGGTCGAGACAGTTCTGCTTATTGTAGGTGGCTTGTATGAATTCAATACGTTTCTTGTAATAAAAATTCTCTATTTTAATTTCCGGCAAAACCGCTTCATACAAATCAATTCCGTTGCAGGCCAGCTCTCCCAGAATTTTTTTATTGAATGGCTCCACAAGTTCAAGCATCCTCGCTTTAATTGGTTCACAATCAGGGGAAATACGGTCAAAGAATTCTTCTTTATACCTGCTGATTATCGAACCGCGATTCCCAAGCCATTTTCCGGCTATTTCTAACAGCATGGCTTGAGGTCTCCCCTTGCCGTCCCAAAGCCATGTGTGTGAAACCGGTTCTGAATAAATATTATCCACGGATTGCAGGCTGCAGACAAATGGATACACATCGTACGGACTGCCTCCGCCAATTGGGATGACGCGGCAAACATATTTGATGTCCAGAATGTGGAGCGGATAAACCAGCGCCTCCATAAAATCCCGTATTTTTAAAATGTCATAGTCCACATCGGCAATTGGCTTTACAGAAGCTCGTTTCCCATAAACAATTTCCTGACATTTTTCCTTCAATGGGCAATAGCTGCTGGCGAGATGGGATCTAGAGAGGCAGTCCGCGCCGTTTTCATACATTTTAAAGGGCGGACACTCTTCCGCCTCGATAGTGCGGCGCATGTCCGAGAGCCTGATTTCAATATCAGCAGATTCAGCTATGACTTTATCGGTTACATCTTCAAGATTTAACATTTTACCCGCATCCAGAGCCCCCATCCGGACATAATTCTCTTTAATATAAGTAAGGCAGCACTTGCGGATAGGGATTCCAGATTTTTCACAGCAGTACAATTGAAAAGCGATATCCTGCACATGTTTTAGCCTCTCCTTTTGATGCCATTTGAGAAATAGCGATTCTTTGGGATAATGGATTAGCGGGCCGAACTGGATAATATCCCATTTGCCGTCAGGGGCAGGCGTCAGAACATTAATAATAGCCGAGACGTCGCCGTATCGGATTCTGGCATTAAATATCGGCGTCCGTCCGGTCAACGCCTGCCGGGTGGCAGCTTCTGCTGCATTGTTCCCGTCTACTTGAGCGGCGAAAATGATGTCAGGGAAAAGCGAATGCGCCAACTCAGCGAATGCGGCTTCATCATAAAACAATCCCTGAGTTCCATCGTAATAACATGGGATGCTGCCAGGATTGTGGTACAATGTCCATAGCAGTTTCCGGCACTTCAGACCTTGCATGTATGTAAATCTTGATATCGTCATATCTTTGTATTTGCCTCGGAATTTTTCAGATTTTCAGTTATGGGAATGTCGTAGTAGCTGTCCTCCTCTTCCATGCAGAAATCAACAGCGGTTTCGGAAATTTCTCCAACTGGTTCTATATCTGCTTGCATTTCGTCGCTTATGACATAATGTTCGTCGTCGAATCTGAACTCGAAAAAACCTTCGGGCAGCCTAAATTCGTCAATGATTTCTGACATAATTCCGGTATTTCCGGAACAGAATGGGCATAGGTAGATAAGAAATTTTGATTGTTTTTTATTCCTATGGAATACTACCCGGCCGCGCGGGACATCCTCATATTCCATGCCTTTCCACTTGGGATTCAATAGAACGATTTGCGGCCAATTATCATAATGGCCTGTGCTGTGTACCTTGAAATCTCCGTAATCCTCGGCATCTCCAAGCGGCGTTTTGGCGGAATAAATTTTCGATTCCGCCAGATCCATCCAAAACACCCCGACAAACGGGGTGAACGACTCGCCATGGGCGGCAAGATTTATTGCCCTGAACCTGGCAAGCTGATTCAACAAATAAATATCCGTGCAAAGCTTTCTTAATTCCGATCTGTTTTGCTGATTTTGCGACATATTCCACCTCATTCCTTTTCGTTGGCGGCAGTTGATTTAACATGTATCCGGGTTATCTCATTCTGTCTTGCGACATGAAGTTTGATGGCGCCGTCTTTCACGCTGCGGTTTCTGTCCATGACAGATTTTACGGCAAGCTCAGGAGTATTGCATTCCTGGCTCAAATGAAGCAGTACAACATCACTAGTGTTCGGAGAAATTATCTCCGAAAGTATTTCAGCGCTTTTTTCGTTGTTCAGGTGTCCGGTTGTGCTGGATATTCTTTTTTTCAGCAGAAAATGCCTTGGCGATTTCCATAGCATTTCATTATCATGGTTGCTTTCCAGCATTATGACATTGCTGTCCTTCATTGCATCTTTGCCCGCCCGTGATATTTCTCCTGTATCCGTGACCAGCGACAGCTTTTTATTACCGGCTTTCATAATGAAACCAACAGGGGAAATTGAGTCGTGAGACACCGGGATAGGAGTAACAGCAATACTTCCAATACTGATATTATTCCATTCCTTGAAGAAAATTACCCGGTCTTTGTCTAAATCAAGCCAGGCTGGAGGCGATGCCGAGGTTGCGCCGGTGCTTGATAGGAACAGACTTTCGGTCATATAAACCGGAATGGATGCATATCTGTTTAAGTCCGATAGTCCATTTATGTGATCGGAGTGCCCATGAGAGATAAGCAGAGCCTGAATAGAGGAAATAGCGATATTCGCTGACTTCATCCTGAAAAGTATATCGTTAAGTATAAAACCGGCATCAATCATAATAATACTGCTCTCATGCTGGATAACAAAAGCATTGCCTTTACTGCCGCTGCCTAAAATTGTGATTGTCATGCTATTCATTCAGTCTCTTCTCTGTTGATATTTTTATTGGACATTGATTATACTTACAGTCGTATATATTGCCATGTTATATAAAAGATACATTCCCATCCTAGACATTTTGCGTCTATGATGTTTTTTCTGTCATCGGGGTCAAACCTGGGGTGTTAAATCTGAGTGATTTTGTTTGATTTTAATTCACCCTATTTTTTGTTTATGAGCTTAAATGCCTGTTTTCGCTTAGCAAGAAAGCTCTCCCCGATGTTTGCCTTGAGCCAGTTCCTAACATCGTCAGCGGAAACGCTCTCCATAGCCGCCTTCACTTCATCATAGTCAACGTCACTGGTAAAAACTGGAATTGTCAATACTGCTCTGCCTATTTCTTTCATCGGACTTCTGCCGGAAAAGTTCTTATATTTTCCGAATACCGATTCGATAATATCGGAGCAGCCGGGATAAACTCCGCTAATCTCCGCGCACTCTTCTTCGATATACGCCAGCGCTTCATCTTTAACTGTTTTCAGACTGGGAGTATTTATTTTCAAGGAGCTTATGGATTTGTCAAAATTATCCTTTGTCCGCTTGCTGAACCCATTACTCTTTACTTCTTTTTTTATTGCATTAAGAATATCAAGCATTATTCTCCACTGTCTGATATGCGATTCATACGTTTTCAACCAGGAAAGTTTGGCGGTAAATTTTTCAGCCTCAGCCCTCGACATGGACTTAGTTTTCTGCTTTAATATCATTTCAGCCCATTGTACATACGCATCGAGATTCTGCCATCGTGATTTATCGCGCGGTTTCGGCGGCGAAAGGAAACCCAGCTCGGTATGAACTAAACTTCTTTTACTCTCAACTGCTTTGTTGCAAAACGACAGCCATGCTTCATCATCTTTTAGTTGATGTTTAAGAATTAAAGCTGTTTTATGCGTTACGTCATAGGTCTGCCGAACTGCCGCTCCGCGTGCTTTCTGTTCAATGAAATCCCGGCATCCTCTCAGAATATTCTTACCGCCATCAGATAATATTTGAGCAGGAAGTCCTGTCTTCCGGGTAATTTTAACAAGGGTTTTCGTAACACTTGCAGCGGTCGCGCTTTCAACAATATCAATAGCCAGCACGCTCATATCCTTGTGCCGCAGCTTGTATTTATTCTTGCGGAATTTCTCTAAAGTAGTGCCTAATACGAGCAGGCACTGTTTTTTGCCGAACTCAATAGAATGATCCAGAATAAAAACCCAGTCGCCGCGCTTCTCAGGTACTTGCCTGAGTTTGTATAAGCCGTACCGCATAAGCCAGTTTTGCACTACCGTATGACATGGAATGCCGCCGTTGAAAAAATAATTGAAGAGAGTTAAGGTCCGCTTGACTCCCCGCAATGACAACAAGCCGGTAACTACAAGCTTAATCGCGATAACAACCGTTTTAAGCGGATATTTGAACTTGCTCGGCGGACTGTCGATTAATTCATCTTGAGTCGCCGGTATTTTTTTTCCCCTCGACTGCTTTCAGCAGACTGAGTTTTTTAAGTTCCTGATTTTCTTCTTTAGCTTCCATGGTTTTTTCCTTCCACTTGTCCCGGCTCTTTTCCAGGTCGCGTATCTTAACCTGCATTTTATCTATTTCAGACTGTCTTTCCAGCGCCTTGGTTTTCCATTTATCGCAACTTGAACGCGTTTCGCGCAGAGTTCTGGAAGCTGGCCTGGTTCCGTTTTTCCTGCTGATTTCCATATCAAGTATTTCTTCATACTTATCAAGCATCCCCTGCAAGCCTTCATGGCGGAATAACTCAACCATTGCCAAGGCCAGATGTTGAATATTCGAACGGGATTCACGATAATTCTCCGTCATTGCCTCGATTGCCGGAGCATCTTCTTTTTTTACAAAGACACTTGAATTCTTGCCCTTCAAACTATAACTGAGCCGATAATATGGGCCGTGTTTTTCTGGATTAACTTTATCTTTGCAGCGGCATTGAGCTTTTCCGCATACGTTGTAGTGCTCTTCCAGGGAGCCGGGCAGTACTGGCTTAGCCTGTAGCAGAATTCTTACTTGTTCTTTCATTTTAAGCTCCAATATCGTAAATTAATAGATTTATAAATCTATCGGAATATACACAAAAAAATATAAAAAACAAGTATTTAATAATAAAAATAGTGAAAAAATAAAAAAGTTAAGCCATCAGATTTAACACCCCA
>CAIKZE010000174.1 GCA_903831825.1 uncultured Lentisphaeria bacterium
CAAGTGCCGCAATTCGTTTGATATGAAGATTTTTAACAGTGATTAATGATGGGCGATAGAACAGATATCAGAGATATGTAGCCCATTAAAAGTGATTTTATTTACGGCTCGATCCTTAGTCCAAAGATTGCTCCGCAATCAAAAACAGTTAAAACAAGGAGAAAAACTGAAAGCAGTGATGTTCAACTACTCTCCAAAGTGTCGGAGTACAGAAGTTGAAAGCGAGAAAAGCAAGAAAAGCAAGAAAAGTGGAAGGCTTCACCATGAAGATCATGAAGTTAATGAAGGAGGTAATTAAAACAGAAATCTTCATTTGCTTCAAGCCCTTCATGGTAAAAAAAGGTTTTCTCTGTGTCTCTGTGACTTTGTGGTTAAAAACGGGTATGCTCAAGGACTCTCCAAAGTGTCGGAGTGGTGGACAGCCGCAGGTGGAAAACCATGGGGCTTATAGGGCTTATGGGTCCAATGGGGCCTATGGGAGGCGACTGTCCCAAATGAGGGAATGTGTTGTCCAAAATGTAAAAAGCGGATTTCTCTGTGCCTCTGTGTCTCTGTGGTTGGATATTGTCCAGAATGTGCGGAATGCAGTTCTTTTGGATTCCTGGAACTTCCGAAAATTGGCGATTGCTATTTGAAAATCATTTTTTTCAATAGTATTGTAACAGGTTTATAATTAATTAAAAACCAACATGGATTGAATATAACTATATGAAAGCTGTAGATTTACGTAAAAAATACCTTGATTTTTTCGTCAGTAAGAAGCATAAAGTAATAAAAAGCGCGTCACTGATACCGGACAATGATCCCACCTGCCTGTTCACTACCGCCGGCATGCATCCGCTGGTGCCGTTTCTTCAGGGCGAAAAACATCCGCTGGGCACCCGTCTGGTCAATGTGCAGAAATGCATCCGCACCGGAGATATCGAAGAAGTCGGCGACCCGGTTCACCTGACCTTTTTCGAAATGCTCGGCAACTGGTCGCTCGGCGATTATTTCAAAGAAGATGCCATTCGATTCAGTTTTGAGTTTCTGACCAGCCCGGAATGGCTGAATATTCCAATCAGCAAACTGGCCGTCACGGTTTTTGCCGGGGATGATGACGCGCCGTTCGACGATCTGGCCTACAATCTCTGGCACCACCTCGGAATCCCCCTGCCCCGCATCGCCAAATGCCCTAAAGCCGATAACTGGTGGGGGCCGGCAGGGCAAACCGGGCCATGCGGCCCCGATACTGAAATGTTTTACTGGACCGGTCCCGGCGAGGCCCCGGAAGAGTTCGATCCGAAAAACCGGCTCTGGGTCGAGATCTGGAACGACGTTTTCATGCAGTATAACAAAAATGCTGAAGGCAAATATGAACCGTCAAAGCAACTGAACGTGGACACCGGCATGGGCGTGGAGCGCGTTACCGCCGTGCTGCAAGGAAAAGCCAGTTGTTACGACACGGAGATTTTCCAGCCGATTCTGCGCAAAATCGACGAACTGCGCGGCGTTTCCGCGCCGGCAGTCCGCACCAATTCAGAACGCATCATTGCCGATCATATCCGCTCATCCGTATTCATCATTGCCGACGGCATCACGCCGGGCAATGTTGACCAGGCCTATGTGCTGCGCCGCCTGATCCGGCGGGCTATCCGCGAAGGGCGGAAACTCGGAGTGGAAAAGGCGTTCATCGTGCCGGTGGCGCAGGTTGTAATTGACAATTTCAGCGATGTTTACAGCGAACTGAAGCTGAATGAAGCCAAAATTATCGAAGAACTGCATGCGGAAGAAAGCCAGTTTGAACTGACTCTCGAAAAAGGTTCGCGGGAATTCGAAAAACTGATTTCCAGAGTTCCGGAGCATGTCGTCAAAAAAGTCATCAGCGGCAAAAATGCTTTCTTTCTGTATGAAACTTACGGCTTCCCCCTGGAACTCACCGAAGAAATGGCCGCGGAAAAAGGTTTCCAGGTTGACCGCGCCGGATTCAATGAAGCCTTTGCCAAGCACCAGGAACTTTCCCGCAAAGGCGCCGAGCAGAAATTCAAAGGCGGGCTCGCGGACAGTTCCGAAGCAACCGCCGGGCTGCATACCGCAACTCATCTGCTGCAGGCGGCGCTGCGCAAAGTGCTCGGCGAACACGTCGAACAGCGCGGTTCGAATATCACCGCGGAACGTCTCCGCTTCGACTTTTCACATAATGACAGGATTTCCCAGGAGGACCTGGATAAAGCAGAGCAGATAGTCAACGACGTCATCGCCGGAAAACTGCCGATAGACTGCCGTGAAATGACCGTGGAGGAAGCCCAAAATGAGGGAGCCATCGGACTGTTCGGCGACCGCTACGGCGAAAAAGTGAAAGTTTACACCATCGGCGATTTCAGCAAGGAAATCTGCGGCGGACCGCATGCTTCAAACACCGGCGAACTCGGTAAATTCAAGATTTTGAAGGAAGAGAGTTCCAGCAGGGGCGTCAGAAGAATTAAAGCGGTATTGATTAAAGAATAATATGTGCTATAGTTATTATTTAATTTGGCAGACAAACAGGATGATTCTGCCTGAATCAGGTAAAAAAGGTTGCCGTTTGCATGAAAAGAGCTGATTTGCTGATTGCCCATAATAAGGGCGTTTATAATATAAAAGTGGAAGGCCGCGCCAATTTTGAGTACGGGCTTCCCCTGCGTAATTTTGCCAAAAATCTGGAAGGTTCGTTCGAGAAAGTTTCCATTGACCTGACAAGCTGTACCGGCATGGACAGCACCTTTATGGGTGTGCTGGCGATGATCGGGCTGAAAGCCCGTAAAGTCGCGGCGATTGTCGAAATCGTCAATGCCGATGCCAATAACCGCCATCTGCTGATTGGACTTGGCCTTGAGAAACTCTTTATTTTCATTGAACGGCAGGATGCCGTGGAAAATGCCGACTGGCAACAAAGCGAATCGGAAAAAGACCGCTTGACTACCGCCGAAACCGTGGTTGAAGCTCACCAGACCCTGATGGATGTTGACCAAAAGAACATTCCCAAATTCGAAAAAGTTGTGGAATTTGCTCAAGAAGACCTCGATAAAATCAAAAAAGACTCCCAGTAACTCCGCAAAATTCATCGAACCACCGAAAAATATTGATTCAATTCATTTATTATTTGCCGGATTATTTCTAGATAATTGCCGCAAACTGATGTATAATATAATCAGTATATGATAATCCCGTCCATCCAATTGCATGATGAGACGCGTACACGAAATAAACAGAAGAGGTTAATTTATGAAAATGAACAGCGTCCTTGCTGAAAAAGTCAGCCGCAATCATCCGCCGCTATACAGCATTTGCCATTGTGCCACTATCAGGGATGTAGCGCAATATTTCCAAAGAGAGAACATTGGCGCCGCAATGGTGGAAAAAGAAGATCCGGAACCAGGTTTTTACGCCGGCATTATAACCGCCAAAGATATTATCAGATGCATTGCCGAAATCAGTAACCTGGACAATGTCCGCACCTCCCAGATCATGAGCCAGGAGATGCTCACCGCCGACATTAATGACGACGTAAGTTCAACCGTCAGGAGAATGCGCGAACACCACGTCCGGCATATCCCGCTGAAAGATAACGGCAAAATTATCGCGCTGATATCGGTTCGCGACCTGATGCACTGCATTGATATGGAGCAGGATAAGACCATGAGCAATATTAACGAAATGTTTGGAGCACACCGCAGCGACACCAGTTTCTAACCGGACATATCAATAACATAATTATTTTTGCGTGGAAACCGGTTAAAAAAGGATTGCAAAAATACGACGATGTGTTATTTTGCTTAATAACAAGGCAAAGGTCGCGACAGCGGCCGGAAACACTCTTGAAAAAGGTTTTGTTATCAATATAACATTCCGGGGGGACTGGCAAAAAAAGACAAAAGTCTGTTATTGGTTTTAACGTGAAACTGCTGTCTGCATTTAAACGCCGCAAAAGTTAAAGATCAGGAGGAATGAAAATATGAAAATGATAAAAGTGCTCGCAGAAAGGCTGAACCGCAAAGTCGCGCCAATGCATACTATCGGTTACAATGCGACAATCACTGAAACCGCCAAACTATTCGTAAAAGAAAATATCGGCGCGGCTTTGGTTGAAAAAGAAGTTCCGGAACATGGAGCTTTCGCCGGTATCATCTCTGAAAAGGATATTATCAAATGCTGTGCGGAAAATTCTGATATAAGCAATTTTCCGATAAATCAGATTATGCACAAAAACATGATTATTGCCAATATTCATGATGATGTAAAAACAACTGTAAGGAAAATGCGCGAAAATCACATCCGTCATATTCCTCTTGAAGAACACGGCAAAATTATCGCATTGATATCAATCCGCGACCTGATGTATTGCGTTGACATGGAACAGGAAATAGCCATGAGCCACATCAATGACATGTTCGGAGCAACCCGCCGCGACGTTAATTTTTGATTTTGCGCGGTTTAAAACGGCAGCGGTGTATTTTTACACCGCCTCCCGGCAGAGAAAATTCCACAAGTAAGTTACTTTGTACCCTCCTGAAAGAATGCGCTCTCTACCGGCAATTTCCCGTCAGAAATCTCCACAAACCGGTCTATACTGCAATAAAGGCATTAATTTTTAATTAAAACAGTTGCATGAAATATTTTGAGTAGTATTATAGAAATAGTAACTATTATCAAAAACTGGAATTTTAATTATTAAATTAAGCAACACAATTCAACGCAGAGTGATTCTTGAGGAGTTGAGTAAACTCAAGACCCATCCGACAGCAGATGAATTGTATGTTATTGTACGGGAGAAACTGCCTAAGATCAGCTTGGGAACCGTTTATCGCAATCTTGACCAGCTCTCGGCGGCGGGTACTATCCGGAAACTGGAGATTGCCGGTAAACAAAAACGATTTGACGGACAGGTAAACCGGCATTATCATATAAGATGTACAAAATGCGATTGCGTGGAAGATATACCCGATGAAGAAATGACTGAAATAGACCGCAAACTAAGTGAAATAATTGAATCTATGCAGTTTGAAGGTTACAGACTGGAGCTTAACGGCAAATGCAGCAAGTGCAGCCGGAAAAGATAACTGTTGGCGTTATTTACTAAAACTCTTAAACAATGAGGAGAAATTATGTCAAGTATCAAAGGAACAGAAACCGAAAAAAACCTGTTAAAAGCATTCGCCGGCGAGTCTCAGGCCAGAAACCGTTACGGTTATTTCGCGGCGCATGCCAAAGAGGAGGGACTGATTCAAATTTCCGTGATTTTCGATTTAACCGCGGATCAGGAAAGACTCCATGCCAAACGTTATTTCAGCTTCCTCGAAGGCGGCGATTTGGAAATAACCGCGACTTATCCGGCAGGGAAAGTCGGGACGACTGCTGAAAACCTGAAAGCGGCCGCTGCCGGCGAACATCTGGAATGGGAAAGCTTGTATCCGTCGTTTGGCGATGTGGCGGAAAAGGAAGGGTTCCCCAATGTAGCCGCAGCCTTCCGCTCTGTTTCCAAAGCTGAAAATCACCATGAGCAACGCTATCTGACTTTGCTGAAAAACCTCGAAGAAGGAACGCTGCTGGAGAAACCTGAAGAGATTACCTGGAATTGCTCAAAATGCGGATATTTGCACAAGGGGACGACTCCTCCTAACAAATGTCCGGCGTGTCAGCATCCCAAGGAGTATTTTTTCGTTCTTTCGGAAAATTATTAATAACCCGGACGAAAACAGAATATTTATGAAGAAGGAGAAAAGATCATGACTATTAAAAGAAGCCAGATTTACAAATGTGCGCATAGCGGATTAACCGTGGAAGTGCTTACCACCGATGACCAGTGCGTCAAGCTGGAATGCTGCGGCGATGAAATGCAGTTGCTTGATGCCAAAACCAGCGATGCCGGCAAGGAAAAACATGTGCCGGTATTGACCGGCAATGAAAAAGGCATCAAGGTCGTTGTCGGCACCGTTCCCCATCCGATGGAGGAAAATCATTACATCGTGTGGATAGAAGTGGCTAATTGTCCTTATGTCAACCGCAGATACTTAAAACCCGGCGAAGCTCCGGAAGCGGAATTTTATGTTCCGATGCAGCCATATCTGGAAGTTCGTTCGTATTGCAATGTGCATGGTCTCTGGACCGGCGGCAAATAATCAGGATTCCTGTTCCCGGCTCTTGATTTGAGCCGGGAATTCAATCGTAAATAATCATAAAACCGAGGTGTATTATGCTGAGCAAAGCAATGGAAAAAGCGTTAAACGAGCAACTCAATTTCGAGCTGTATTCTTCATATCTTTACATGTCGATGGCCTCCGCGCTGGAAGACATGAACTACAAGGGCGCCGCCCACTGGATGCGCATTCAGATGCTGGAAGAACTCTTCCACGCCAACAAGTTCTTCAACTATATCATTGACCGCGAAGGTCGGGTAATCCTTCAGGAAATCAAAAAACCGAAAAACGACTGGAAGTCAATGCTTGATGCATTTGAAGACGCGCATAAGCATGAGAAAATCGTCACCTCCAGAATCTGCGATATGGTTGACCTGGCGCTGACGGAAAAAGATCATGTGACCAACAGCACGCTCCAGTGGTTTGTCACCGAACAGATTGAAGAAGAAAGCAACGGCAAAACCATCATTGAAAAGATCAAGCGAACTAAAAAATCTGAAGACGGGTTGATGATTATCGATACTGAACTGGCCACCCGCGTACTTTCACCGATGGCCAATATCACTACGGCCATTGCGACCCCGGCATGATGGCACATGCGCCTGATTTACTCAGTAAACCGGGCGCATCCCGTCAAAGCGGCTAAGGAGAGGAGAAAGATGAAAGAACTATTGAATGCGGTAAAACTTACGGAAAAGGTTTACTGGGTCGGCGCGGCGGATTGGGAAATTAAAAGCTTCCACGGCTACGCCACTGAGCGCGGCACTACGTACAATGCCTACCTGATAATGGATAAAAAGATTACCCTGATCGATACGGTTAAGACCGCGTTCAGGGACGAACTGCTGGCCAGAATCAGTTCCGTCATCGACCCGGCGCAAATTGATTACATCGTTTCCAACCACTCCGAAATGGATCATTCCGGATGTCTGCCGGAAATGATAAACATCATAAAGCCGGAGAAGGTTTTCGCCTCGCCGATGGGTGAAAAAAACCTGAAGGCGCATTTCGGCAATGATCTGCCGATTGATATAGTCAAGACCGGTGACTCCATCTGCCTGGGAGACAATACCCTTTCATTCGTCGAAACCAAAATGCTGCATTGGCCGGACAGCATGTTCTCATACCTAAGCGGCGAGAAAATGCTTTTCTCGCAGGACGGGTTCGGCATGCATCTGGCCGGGTTGAAGCGTTTTGCCGATGAATATCCGGCCGATGTGATTGAATGGGAAGCCGCGAAATATTACGCCAATATCCTGATGCTTTACGCCTCGCAAATTCTTTCGTTGCTGGAAGCGCTGCCGAAATTTAACTTTGAGATAACCACCATCGCTCCGGATCACGGGCCGTGCTGGCGCAAAGATCCGGCATGGATTATCGAGCAATACCGCAAATGGTCTGTGCAGAAGCCGGAAAAAAGCGCCATCGTCGTTTATGATACCATGTGGAAGTCAACCGCGACAATGGCCAAGTCCATTGCTGACGGCATCATCAGCTCCGGCGTTGCGGCTGAAGTGATCCCGCTACAGTCCAGAGACCGCAGTTATGTCGCCGCCATGGCGCTGAAGTCCGGTGCGCTGGTTGTCGGCAGTTCCACCCTCAACAATCAAGTGCTGCCGCCAATCGCGGATGCCATGATCTACCTCAAAGGCTTGAGCCCGTTGAACAAAATCGGGTTCGCTTTCGGCTCCTATGGCTGGAGCGGCGAGGCCATACAACATATCAACGACTACCTCAAGGCAACTAATGTCGAACTGACCTGTGAGGGCGTAAAAGCCAAATACGTCCCGGACCAGGCCGCACTCCAGGAATGCTTCAATGCCGGAGCGGCGTTAGGCAAACGATTAATTGAAAAAATTGGTTCTGGTGACCAATAACCTATATAGAATACAACAAAAAAAGGAGCCTGAAAATGCAAAAGTTCGTATGTGACGTCTGCGGCTACATCTATAACCCCGAGGTTGGCGATCCGGATAACGGCGTGAAGCCGGGAACAGAATTTAAAGACCTGCCGGAAAACTGGGTTTGCCCGGAATGCGGCGTCGGCAAAGATAGTTTCAGCCCCATGAATTGACCGGTATAGTCCCTCTCTCCGAGAGGGATATTCCGAATACAGCCGTCCGACACGGACGGCGCTGCAACATTTCATTCCAGCAATCGCTGGATGTCCTTTATTTTGTACATTTGGGACACATGCACCCTGAATTCCCTAAAATTGTAACTACGCGTTGATATAAATATTGAAAATTAAGCGACAATTGCAAGATTGTCGCTTGAGTTTTGCGCAAAACATAGTTACATTGTATATAATGTAACTATGGAGATAAAATAAAATGTC
>CAIKZE010000175.1 GCA_903831825.1 uncultured Lentisphaeria bacterium
CGCCAGGATTGAACTGTCGAAAATGCACTGCTTCAGCCTGTTAAGAGACCTCGAGAAAAAGCAATCCCCATATCCCACGGCCCAGTTCAAGAGGGGTTATTGCGCGGCAAGCGCGCAATCAACCCATATTCCTTGTTGCTGGCCTTGAAATATCTCCTCAAATCCGCCAATCTCTGTTCATGCTTCATAGATTATAAACACCCTGCAAGATAAAATGTAAACATACGCGAAACGATACTTTAATTTAATGTTCTCAACTTAATTTTCAAGCAGAATTCAAGAATGTTGATTTATGCCGCTTTAAAGAATTTCAGATAAATCCGCCACACAGTGCAAATGAATGCTGTGTTTGATGATTCTGATTGTTTTCCGCATTGTTTCGCTTGATTGTTTTTATCACTTGTTTTCCCATTGGTTTCAACCTGGTCATGGTTCATTTTAACGCTTGGTGGGTAACACTGCTGGTGCCGTATTTTGTTGATCCTCATTACGCAATCACGGGTTGATTCATTGCAAATTTAAAATTTACTTGCCTGCATTATTCCATAGTTCAAATCGCTCTCATCAAACCAAAATCAACAAAAGGAGACAGGCAAAATGAACTATGAAACTGGATGTATCAATTTTAACTGGCAGCAGCAGCACACGCTCGAAGTAATGCTGTCGGGGCGGGACGTGTTTATAACGGGCCGCGCCGGGACTGGCAAAAGCGCCATCGTGCATCAATTCAAACGGATGTGCAACCGGCAACTTGTCTGCCTGGCCCCGACCGGCATGGCGGCCATGAATATCGGCGGAGAAACCATCCATGGCTTCTTTAATTTTGAGGTTGGCGTACTTACGCCGGCCAATATATTTAACAACCTCAATGAACGCCAGGCGGAAATGCTGCAAGCGGTCGAAGTGATACTCATCGACGAGATATCCATGGTACGCAGTGACTGTCTGATGGCGATGGATGGCGTACTGCGCCAGGTAAATCGGATGGATCTGCCGTTTGGCGGGAAGCAGATCATCGTAGTCGGCGATTTCTGCCAGCTGCCGCCGGTGGTCACAGACTGGCAGATTAACGACTATCTGGAGTCGGAACTGGGCGGCATTTTTGCGTTTAATACTCCGGCGTGGCGGCAGGCGCAGTTTGAGATTATTTACCTCAATACGATTTTCCGCCAGACTGATCCGGTTTACCTGAATATCGTCAACTCGATCCGGTCCAGAGAGATCGTTTACTGCCAGGAAGTGATGCTGTATGAACGCGCCAGGCGGGATGATTTTGCGATCAAGGTCGAGGACAGCCATCTGCGGGAACTGAATCAGCTATGCTACCGGCCGGGGCAGGCTCCACATCCTGACGCAGTATATCTTTGCTGCACCCGGCGCAATGCCGAGATATTCAATGAAATCGCGCTCAGTTCACTGCCGGATATCGGTCTGGTTTGCCAGGCGACCTGTCTCGGGTGTTTTCCTGAGGATGCGCGGCCCAACAACAGCAATCTGATCATCAAGCACGGTGCGAAAGTAATGCTGCTGGCGAACCGGCCCGGCGCATATGCCAACGGCGATATCGGCACGGTCGTGGATTACTCCGGCGGCAGCAACCCCCAGGTGAATGTGAGGCTTTTGAACGGGATCATTGTTACGGTCGGTCGAACTTTATGGTCATATTACATTTATGACCTCGAGGTCGATGGCAACGGGAAAAAGCACATTACCCAGCGGGAAGCGGGACGCTATATTCAACTGCCATTGGCTCCGGCCTATGCCCAGACTATCCATAAATCGCAGGGGCGGACATTGGAGGCGGCCCATATCGTTCTGGGGCAACGTGGATGCTTTGCTGCCGGGCAGTTATATACAGCACTGACACGGTGCAGAGACCTGAACAACCTGACACTTGACCGTCCGGTGTGTGAATCCGACGTCATCGTGGACGACAGGGTATTAACGTTCTATGCCGGGATTGAACAAGCCCAGCTATCGGCGGTGACACCTTTGTTATGATGCCTTGATTAATCTTATCGGTTCTCTGGGAGTCCACGCGGCTCCCAGGGGACTATATGATCTGAATATGAATTCCGGCTGTCTTTTCACGTATTGCTTTTTCATGCAATAAAACCCTTGATATACCGGGCATCTGACATGGCTGCACCAGTCCGTTCAAGGCGGACAGTGCTACTGTATTGGCGGCTTAATAAAGAGCGTTGTCGCTTGTAATATTGACGCGTAACTCTCGCCAAAGCACAAGCCCGGTCAAGCATATTCTAATAGTTTATCAACCAGCTGCACCGCGCCATGGGCATCAACGCTGTAACCATCCGCGCCGATTTCATCCGCATAGGCCTGAGTCACCGGAGCCCCGCCGATGATAATCATTACGTCATCCGTAAATGCGTCAACGATCTCGCGCATATAAGGCATCGTGGTGGTCAGCAGTGCGCTGCAAATCAGTATCTGTGCTCCCTGGTCCACCCCGGATTTATATTTAGCCAGATCACAGTTGATGCCAAGGTCGATAACTTCATAGCCCGCGCCCTGAAGCATAACTGCCACCAGGTTCTTGCCGATGTCATGCAGATCGCCTTTAACCGTGCCGACCGCGACTTTGCCGCGCGGCTCCCGTTCGCTACCGATCAGCACCGGTTCGAGCAGCAGCAGTCCGGCCTGCATGGCACGGGCTGCGATCAACAGCTCAGGCACATA